>JABGOW010000580.1 GCA_018645275.1 Verrucomicrobiota bacterium | reverse complement strand
AGGATTTAAACAGCACTTGCCAGCTTTTTCTTTAAAACCTATGGGATGACAGTGTTTTCACGTCTCTACTGAATACTCAAAACTGGACACTGAACACTCGGTTTCACGCAAAAGCCCCACACTCATTTCAGCTTTACTCCCCAATGCCCCCCCTCCTATGATGTCGACATGGCCAATATCCTCATGATCGCACTGTCACTCGCTGTCCTCGCCACTGCTGGAGGAGTACTCTTCTGGTTCTTCCGGCGGCTGCGGCGAATTGAAGATGAACTCTGGGGCACGCAGCGGCAAGAGGCGGCAGAAACCGCCCAAGAGGCAGCGGAAACGGATGCAGAGAGCGCCGATGCTGACGAAGCGGAGGGCTAGTCATGTCCCCCCATACGCTCAAGACCCGACTTGCCCAGATTGAGGTGCTTCCCGGTCAACCCCGCGAGAACACCAACACAATCCTTGAGCATATCGCGGAGGCCATTCGAGACGGCATAGAGCTCCTTGTTTTTCCTGAAATGGCCGTGCCGGGCTACCTCCTGGGCGACACGTGGGAACAGCAGGCTTTTCTGCGGCAGTGCGAAGCCTGCGGGCATGAGATTCGCCGGGCAAGCCAGGGACTCATCGTCACATTCGGCAATGTTGCGGTCGACTGGTCACGGCGAAATGAGGATGGGCGCGTTCGCAAGTACAACGCCATCTTCGTTGCCGAGAACGGCGAGTTCGTTAGTCCGGAGAACGGTCGCTACCCCTTCGGCATCAAAGCCCTACTCCCAAACTACCGTCAGTTTGATGATAGCCGCCACTTCTTTGATCTGCGCAAATTGGCTTTCGAGGAACACACCAGCGTTCAGGAGTTGCTGACACCGTTTCACACGACAAAGGCCACGTTGGGGTGTATTCTCTGCGAGGACGCTTGGGATATGGACTATGCGATATCCCCCATCGCCATACTTGCGGCGAGACCTGAGGTGGATCTTTTCATCAACGCAAGCGCCTCGCCGTTCACACTTAACAAGAACCACAAGCGCACCCGTGTTTTTGCTGCCCACGCGCGAAAGCTGGGGCGCCCTCTGCTCTACGTCAACAAGGTCGGCATTCAGAACAACGGCAAGACGGTGTTCACGTTTGATGGGGCTTCATGCGCCTACGACGCGGAGGGAAATTTCGCCCGCTGCGGCGATGCCTTTGAGGCAACCACGCTCACCCTCAACCTTCCGCTTGGCCACGGCGCCACATTTGCCGATCACGTCGAACCACGCGAAGACACCATCGCAGACATGCATGCCGCGCTCACCTATGGAACACGGCGATTCATGAAACTCTGCGGACTTGAGCGAGCCGTCATTGGCGTTTCGGGCGGCATTGACTCAGCTGTCGTTGCCGCTATTCACGCCCAGATTCTTCCACCCGAGAATCTGCTCCTGGTCAACATGCCCAGTCGGTTCAACTCAAACACAACCAAGAGCCTTGCAAGGGCTTTGGCAGAGAATGCCGGCTGTTTCTATGCCGATATCCCAATCGAAGCAAGCGTCGACCTCACGCGATCGCAGATCGACGGGCTGGCGATCCAGAGCGTTGACGGGACACGCAAGCAGACACTCGCCCTGACGGACTTCATGCAAGAGAATGTTCAGGCTCGCGACCGCTCCTCACGCATCCTTGCCGCGCTGGCATCGTCTTTTGGCGGAGCCTTTACCTGCAACGCAAACAAATCAGAGATCACCGTTGGCTATACCACGCTCTACGGGGATCTTGGAGGCTACCTGGCCTGTATTGCTGACCTTTGGAAAACGCAGGTCTACGCACTTGCGGACTATCTCAATGCGGAGGTCTTCGGTCGGGAGCTCATCCCACGTGGATCAATCGACATTGTGCCCTCCGCCGAGCTGAGCCATGATCACAACGTTGATGAGGGCAAGGGGGACCCACTTGACTACCCCTACCACGACGTCCTTTTCAAGAGTTGGGTCGAATGGTGGGACCGTGCGACTCCCGAGGATATTCTCGGGTGGTATGCTGATGGTGTGCTGGAGTCTAAGCTGGGATACAACGGGTGCATCGCAAACGCCTTTCCGAACCCGCAAGCTTTCATTGCAGATCTGGAACGGTGGTGGAATCTCTACCAAGGTATGGGGCTAGCCAAGCGCATTCAAGCGCCCCCCATTCTGGCGCTAAAGCGCCGGGCGTTCGGATTCGATCATCGCGAGTCCCAGATGGGACCGCTCTATACCGACGCTTACGAGGCGATGAAGAATGCCCTCCTCGATCGCGGGTAACACCATGACCATGCCTCGTACCATGTGCCCAATCTGGCCGACACACACAATCATGCGTCAGTTCGGTGCCTTCCAACTCCAGCTCAATGTGATCAAGGATTTCGACACCGTTCTCAATCACTGCGTGGAGCACCATCCGAACGATACCGATATGATCCCCTACTATGCAGACCTCTGGCCATCCGCCGAGGCGCTCGGACAGCACCTGGTGAGCACCTACAGCTCGCTGAGCAACATGCGCGTCATCGAATTGGGGTGCGGACTCGGGCTCCCCTCTATTCTCTGCGCCAAACTGGGGGCAGAGGTCACCGCCACGGACTTCCACCCGGACAACGCTCCCTATTTCACGCGCAATGCAGCGGCCAACAACGTCCCGGATATCACATATCGCCAAATGGATTGGGCAATCCCCGACTTTCCCCGCCAATTCGACATGGTGATTGGCAGCGACCTGCTCTATGAGCCAAAACAGATTGTCTCGCTCACACGCTGCGTTCTCTCGCTTCTCGCCCCCCGGGGAACTTTCATTCTAGCGGACCCCGGCCGCGACCACATTCAAGCAGCAGTGGATGCCCTCACAAGGAAGGGCTTCGACCACGACATCAACGTCACCGACAGCTGCTTCATCGTCAGCTTCACTGCACCACCCCACTCATCCCCGCCTGAGTGACGGCGGAGGGAAGCCCTGCATGCCAGCAAACCTTAGGAAAATGTCATCCTGAGCTTGCCGACGGATCTCCAGTCCTGGGGGAGCACACAAGAACCAGCGAATATTCACAATTATGCCATGACACCGTGCCAAATCTGCGCTAGCATCTCGTCGATATGGCGTATCCCATCAAGCTATCGAAGGACTACCCGCACCCTGCAAACCTTGGGTTCTGCAAGCTAACGGGTTGCAAGGTCACATCCCCCCCAGAGTGGCGCGTTGTGGAGCCAGACTACGCCTGCGGCGTAGGACTCATGAATCAGCAGATCATCTTCTCGCTTCCATGGGGTCGGGGAAGCGAAACGGGAATTCGCGCGTACCTGAAGATCATGAATGAGATCTTTGATAATCACCTCGGCCCCGCTGACGGCGTCGTCATCATCGACGACTTCTCGCTCTACCATGGTATTAGCCAGCGCGGGCGAAAGGCCTATATTGATGGCCTCAAGAATCGCCCGGAAGTCAAGGGGCTGGTCTGCTACAACCTTTCCCCCTATTTTCGTTTCAACCTCGGCATTGGAAGGCGGCTGCATATTGTTCCGTACCCCATCGAATTCGTGGCCAACTACGAGGAAGCAATCCTCTGTGCAGCCAGAATCCTGAAGGCACCAATCGGCCGGGTTGATCCAACGAAACCGATACCAACCGCCGTACTGGAACCTCTTCCAGCGACCCGTTTTCCGCTTCTCGGTCAACACGCTGCCGGAGGCATGCGTGTGGACTACCGCAAGGTCGAAGACGATGTGACGCTGCTTCAGGTTCGTGGATCCGCGACCTCAGAGGGCGTTGATGCGGTGATCCAGAATCAAGTCACCAATCTGCGGCCAACATGGGGGATCACACAACTTGAGTACGTCATTGTTGAGATCGAAGACATGGGCAGTTTTCCCATGGAGGCGATTGGCCACTACGCCAAACGCCTTGCTGTAGATCCGATACACACTGAAACGAGACTCATCGTTCTGGTCGGCGACGAAGCCTTCACGACCGCATCCAACCGCTTCACTCGCATGCACATCCCCATTCAAGTCGTGGAAGCGAAGACCCTCGATGAGGCCATGACCATCATTGAATGCCATAGGGAAGGCTCTGCCGTCCCCATAGATCTCGATCTCCCGGCTCCAGACGAGATTACCAATCAGAAGACGCTATGCACGGCGCTGATTGATGTCCTGAGTCATACACGCTGGGACATTGAAGGAACGTTCAAAGTGGCTGAGCTCTACCCCCCAGAACATGAGCTTCGGTTGCTTCTCGATGCCCTGGACACCATCAAGACGGACGTCGATATGATGCTTGCCGACCAACGGCGGCAACTTGCCGATCTGGCCAGCGCCGCTGATGCTATCGAGGAGAGCGAGCAACAGTTCCGGGCACTTTTCGATGTTGCTGCGGATGGCATTCTGGTCATTGATGAAGCGGGCGCTATCATCGACAGCAATCCGGCGGCTGCCGCTATGTTCCGGTCCTCAGCCGACGGTCTCAACGGCTCTCAGGCTCTGGAGTTCTTGCCGGCGATAGAGAGCTTCATGTCCTCAGCCACAAACCCTCTGAATGGAGACGTTGATGACGTCCGAGTCACAGCGCGCAACAGACAGGGATACACCTTTCCCGCGAGAATCAGTCTGAGGCACATCGAGCCCGGCACCGCTGCACATACCATTGCGTACGTGCATGACAGCAGCGAGAGCATTGCCGTTCAACAGGCCATTCTGGACACAGCTCTTGAAGTCACACGCCGCATCGGGGGTGACCTACACGACTCCCTCGGGCAGAAGCTGGTCGGCGCATTCTACCTTGCACAAGCTCTGGCCAAGCGCATAACCAGCGAACAACCTGAGGTCGGGCAGCAGATGGAGTCGATGCTGGACGTGCTACAGGACGCCATCAGCGAAACCCGGACACTTGCGCGAGGCCTCAACCCTGCGGATCACGCAGGAGGCGGGTTCGTCACGGGACTTGCCCGGTTTGTCTCAGAGGCTCGAAAACTGTATGAGATAGAGATCAACATTCACATCGAACTCAGTGAAGACGATATTCCCGACAAGACCGGCCCTCATCTCTACCACATTATTCAGGAGTCGGTGAGCAATGCCGTGCGACACGGACAGGCCAAAGTCATAACCATCTCTCTGTCAGAAGAGAACTCACGGTTAGGATTGCTGACTATTCAAGACAACGGCTGCGGATTTGACGTCAAGGCAGCCGACTCTCAACACGGCATGGGGCTAAGGCTCATGCGCTATCGAGCCGATCTCATTGGCGGCGAGTTTAATGCCAAATCCTGCCCCTCTCAAGGCGTCAAGTTGAGCTGCACATTCGCCCACCAGTTGGATGGCGGGCAAACCTCGACAAGCTCGGTATGACAAACAACCTTAGAGATGCGTCATCCTGAGCTTGCCGAAGGATCTCCACCCCCGTTCTCCCGCAAGAACGGGGGAATCGCCATTTGCTCTTGTCCCTTGCCCTATTCCCTCGATAGCGTATGCTTCAAACCATGAATGCAGGCTCTATACTCCCTACGGACGCAACGGATGTTGCAGTTGCAGAGGACGCAGATGCGTACCGTGCAGCGCGCTCCGTGCTCGCGGCCTTCTCGCTTGATGCCTATCGTGGAAAGCGTGTCCTGTTGAAGCCTAATGCTGGTCGCTGCTCTCCTCCGGGAACCGGCGTCAACACCAATCCCCAAGTCGTCGCCGCGGCCATTGATTCCTTCACCGAAGCGGGTGCGACCGTTGCCGTCGGCGAGAGCCCCATCACTGGCGTCAACACCCTGGAGGCCTTGGAAACCAGTGGCATTGCCGCTGTGGCACGCGAACATGAGTGCCCGCTGATTGACATGGATGCCCGACACTATGTCGAGGTCGAGATTCCCAATGGAGAAGCCATCACACATCTGAAGGTTTGTCCTGAAGCACTGGAGTTTGATTCCGTCGTTTCCATTCCGGTCATGAAGACCCACATGCATACGGGCGTCACACTCGCAATCAAGAACATGAAGGGCTGCCTCTGGCGCCGCAGCAAAGTCGACCTTCACATGCTACCCGCACAGGATCGAAAAGACGCCCGCTCGCTCGAAATTGCCATTGCTGATATGGCGTCGGTGCTCCGCCCAGACTTTGCCCTCATCGACGGCACCATCGGCATGGAGGGTCTCGGGCCAAGTGCAGGCACGCCAAAACCGCTGGGGGTTGTCGTTGCCGGTCCCGACGGTTTTGCGACCGATGCGGTTGCCTGTCACCTGATGGGGCGAAACGCCGAAGAGGTGCCCTACCTCCGGCTCGGGGCTGAGCGTGGCTACGGGATTATTGATCTCGACAGGATCAAGGTATTTCCCGAGCACTGGAAGTCATTTGCCTCCCCGTTTGAGGCTGCCCCAGAGAACCTGGCCATCGAGTTCCCTGATGTCACGATTCACGACGACCAATCCTGTAGCGCCTGCCAATCTACCCTGCTCCTCTTTCTGCGAAAACACGGGGCCGAGCTTCGCGAGTATTTCCCTGAGAATGATCCCATCAACATCGCCATCGGGAAAGGGCACACCGAGGTACCCGAGGGGACCCTCTGTATCGGAAACTGCACAGCGCGCCACCGCAAGCAGGGCAAACTGGTCGCGGGTTGCCCGCCCGTAGGCAGCGCCATTCTCAAGAACCTCCAGGCCAGGGATTGATAACGTTCAAATGTTGATGCCCGGATGTAGAGGCATGAACCCAGAAAGGGCAACAGGCAAGCACGAGTGCCTTCACACTTAAGCCCACACTTGATCGCACTCTTTGTCGCCACCCTTCGTCGGTTACGCTTAGTCGAACTGCAACCTCACTGAGCCTGCCCGGAAAAAGTAGACAGTCCTCACACTTAGAGGGTGACCAATATGA
>JABGOW010000510.1 GCA_018645275.1 Verrucomicrobiota bacterium | reverse complement strand
ATCGCGGGGTCAAGCTTGTCGAAACCTGCGCCGGTCTCGATCAGACGCCTCTCGTGCGGTGGGCGCCCTCGAGCTTCTTTGAAAATCCGGACGTTGCAGATCGGGTCTTGCTCTACTACACCGGTGTCACACGGCTTGCCCGCAATATTCTATCTGGAATTGTGCGCGGCATTTTCCTCAACAGCCGGGATCGGCTGGCAACACTGGATGCGATCAGACGGGCCGCCCATTTTGTCTATGACGCGCTCCAGCGAGACGACATAGAGGGGGTCGCCGAAGGGGTTCGCCGAAGCTGGAAGCTCAACCAGCGTCTCGACAGCGGGACCAATGTCCCTGATGTTCAGGCCATTCTTGACACCTGCGGTGAGGACCTCGCTGCTGCCAAACTCCTCGGGGCTGGTGGCGGTGGGTATTTGTTCATGATTGCCTCCAGTGCCGAGAGCGCCGGGCGTATCCGTGCGAAACTCAAGAAGTCCCCTCCCAATGAACGTTCGCGATTTGTCGACATGACAATCTCAGAAGATGGGCTTCACATCACCCGAAGCTGAACCAGAAAGGATCCGCGTGGAAAGTCGGCAGTGGCACTATGTCCTTGATGGGAATCAAATGGGGCCGATCGACGAATCGGTGCTTGTTCAGCGTCTGGCATCAGGTCAGCTCAGTACAGAGACTCTAGTTTGGACGCAGACGCTAGAGGACTGGGTTTCCGCGGCTTCGGTGCCGGAATTGACTCATCCCGTCTCGATTCCAGAGGCAGAGCCCCCCCCGGATCTTCCCGTTTCGCAAAGCCTTCACCACGGGCCGGCGGTTGTTTTCTACGCGGGATTCTGGTTGAGGGTCGCGGCTTCCCTCGTCGACGGGCTCATCTTGACGGGGGTTGGGATGGTTGTGGGTGCCGTGGTGGGTTTGTTCTACGGTCTTATCGCGGGAAGCGAGGAGGGGGCTGAGACGCTTGGGCTGATCGTGGGCGTTCTGGTTCGCTGGGTGTACTTCGCCGTGATGGAGAGCTCCGTTCATCAGGCGACGCTTGGCAAGCTGGCTCTTGGACTCAAGGTGACGGACTTGAATGGCGACCCCATATCCTTTTCTCGAGCGAGTGGTCGGCACTTTGGCAAACTGCTGTCGGCGCTTACGCTAGGGGCGGGATACCTGATGGTCGCATTCACGGAGCGAAAGCAGGGACTGCATGACATCATGGCCAGCTGTCTCGTCATACGCCGCTAGCGCCTATCAGCGCTGTGGAGTTTCCAAATGGGGGATGCGATGGTTCAGCGGGCTGGCATAACTTATCTTCTGATAGCGTCGCTGTTGTGGTCATTCTCATTCGGGCTGATCGGGCGCTATCTCACCGGTATTGATGCACCCGTCGTGGCGTGCATTCGACTCTCTGTCTCCTTCATGCTTTTTGCGCCCCTGCTGCGGCTGCGGGGAGTGCGGCTGGCCTATGCGCTGAAGCTTGTGGGGTTGGGTGCGATCCAATACGGCGTGATGTACGTGGCCTACATTCGCGCCTATCAGTTTCTCCAGGGGCACCAGGTTGCCGTATTCACGATTTTTACCCCACTCTTCGTCACGCTGATACACGATCGCCTCAACCGCAGGTTCCATCGCGCTTTCCTGTTGGCCTCGCTGCTGGCTGTGGCGGGAGCCGCGCTCCTCGTCTGGTGGGAAAAGGATGTTGTCGCCGCATTGAAAGGCGTCTTGCTTGTTCAGTTTGCAAACCTCTGCTTCGCCTTTGGCCAAGTTGGATACAAGCAGCTGAGAGATCGCGAAGCGGAACAAGGTGATGGGGCAGGCGTATCGGAAGATGCCGCAACGTTTGCCCTGCTCTATTTTGGGGCTGCCGTATGTACAGGCCTCTTCTCGGGGCTGACAACCGATTGGGGCAGCCTTTCGTTTTCGCGCACGCAGATGCTGGTTTTGCTCTACCTGGGAGTGGTCCCTTCCGGGTTGGGCTTCTTCTTCTGGAACCTGGGGGCCCGCCGTGTCAATGCAGGCGTTCTGGCAGCATTCAACAACATCAAGATTCCACTGGCGGTGCTGGTGTCGCTGATCGTCTTTCGGGAGCGCACGGCATGGGTCAGGCTGCTGATCGGTGGCATCGCGATCATTGGCGGGGTGGTCTACGCAGGGCTTACGCGAGCGCCTTCACGATCAACGCAATCGACGTGACGAAGAGCACCGTGTAGATGAATCCCACGTAGTGTCGCTGTCGGGTGATGCGTACAAGCAGGTGCCCCAGGACCACCCCGGTTGGAATGACGGGAAGCATCATGGCGCCAAGCATGAGGCTATCGGTCTGAATCCTGCCGAGAAGCGCAAAGGGAACCATCTTCACGAGGTTAAGGACAAAGAAGAAGCCCGCCATGGTTGCCGCAAAGCGGATTTTTGGCAGGTGCTGCGGGAGCAGATACATCTGCATCAGAGGGCCGGCGGCATGGGCCAGGCTTGAGGTGATTCCCGCGATAACGCCAAAGCTGCTGCCGATGGTCCAGCCCGGTTTGGCGGCGTCATCAAGCTGTGCTAAGATCCATTTTCGGGTTGCGAAATAGGCAACGAAAAGTAGCCCAACCACGCCAATTGCGATCTTCAGAATCCGATCGGAGACAGCAATAAGCGCGTGGTGTTCGGACACAAAGAGGGCGCTGGCGAGGGCTACGCCAGCAACGGCTCCGGGTAGCACGTGCCGTAGCCGCTTCCATTCGATGCTTCTGCGATAGATCAGAATGGCAATCACATCCATCAGGCAAAGCAACGGCAACAGGAAGCCTACGGCTTCGCGGGCGGCGCCAGCCTGACTTGGCCACACGAGCACCAGGAGGGGCAGTGCAATAGCCCCCACCGGGAAGCCGCCTTTGCTCATTCCCAATAGCAGTAGGGATAGCGCAATTGCGGCAAGCTCTGTCGGCGTGTGTTGAGTGGGAATGAGCATGGAGCGCTATGCACGCCCTAGGAAATCACCGGTCCGCGTGTCTACGCGGATGATCTCTTCGGGCGCCAGATACTCTGGAACCTGAACGATTAGCCCCGTTGACATCGTGGCTGGTTTTGTCCTGGCCGTTGCCGATGCACCGCGCATGGAGGGATCGCACTGGGAGATCTGCAGCTCGGCTACGGGCGGCAGCTCGATCCCAAAGACCTTACCGTCACTGATCAGGGCGTTGATGCCATCCATCTCCTCCGTGATGTACTGCAACTCCTCCTGGATATCTTCGGCGTTGAAGGCAATTTCACTGTAGTCCTCAAGGTCCATAAACGTGTGCACGTCACCGTGTGTATATGAAAACTGAATGGGTTTGCGCTGAAATTGGCAGTCAACGAACATCTCGTCGCCCTTGCAGTGCTTGTCCAACTTGTTCTTCGTGCTCAGGTTCCGCAACCGGAAGTGGTATAGGCTCGAAGAACCGCGTGCGGTGGGGGATGAGATCTTGAGGGATTCAACGGCGTGCGGAGCTCCGTCTATGGAGACAATACTGCCGCGTTTCAGGTCACAGGCTTTGGGCATCGGTTACTCCTCGGTAATATTCGGCTGCAAGATACCGGAGGCGAGTGTTTATCAAAAGGGCATACGTGTTGTAAAGGAGGCCGTTGCCTGCTTGACCACGCCATAGTGGGCGGTTACAACCTCTGCACATGAGTGACTACCCCAACAAAGACGAAACGATTGGTCCATACCGCGGGCGGGTGGCTGGATCGCTTCGGTCCTCTGATTTGCTGCTGGCGCTGGTTCGTATTCCGGCGCTCATTAACAGCGATCAGGGAGAGGTGCTTACCGCCGGGCGTAACCGCAACGTGAAACTGGACCTTGTCTGCAAGCGGAAGACGCTCGCCGTAGTCGTCAAGGCGTTCGGAAATCCCTCCCTATTGCGAAATGCGATTGCTCGGCGACGTGGGTCCAAAGCTCGCCGTACGTGGCTGGCCGCAGTGCATCTGACGCAGGCTGGTGTTGGGACGCCAGAGCCCGTTGCCTTCCTGGAACGTTGGGTTGAAGACCGACTGGTTGAAAGCTACATGGTCGCCCTGTATCAGGATGGGGTCAGCAGTTTTGCGGAGGAGTTGAACAACCTATTTCGGGCTGAACCGGAATGCGCTCGCTTTATCGCGCTCATGCAGCATGTCGCCGACAACGTTCGCGCCATGCATGCTGCCGGATTCCTGCATAACGATTTGGGCAATCAGAATGTGCTTCTACGCCGCACAGGCGACGAATCGTGGGAAGATATCCAGTTCATCGACCTGAACCGGGGGCGGATTCGGGAGTCATTGACCCCTCGTGAACGCGCTCGGGATATCTCTCGCCTCTACCTGCCTTCTGATCTGCTGCGTGTCTTCAAGGAGATGTACTACGACCGTGTGCCGCCTGAGGAGTTCCAGGAGTGGGAGCGGCGGTATCGCGCCCGCTACCGGTGGCATGCACGCACGCGCAAGCTACGCCATCCAATTCGTGAATCACGAAAGCGCTGGGCGCCGGGGGATCCCCCGCAGTATCCCCACGAGAAGGATATCTGGATTTGGGATGAGCGTTCGGGACAGGCGCAGACGACGCTACTGAGCAAGGACCGGAAACGCTACTATCCTGCAGAGCGGCATTGGTCCGTCATTGCCTCCTCAGTGAAGGCGCTCGTTCCTGTTTTGCGTGAGTATCGGAAATTGCGCGCATCGGCATTCGAGAGCCCCGTTGAGATGCGAGGGCGAATCGCGATGTCGGTTGAGGTAAGTCCTGAGCGGTTCGATCGACAGCTTTCCCTGCTTGCTCAACTCGGGGCGATTCCGGTATCGGTCCGTTTCTACCATCACAAGTCGGCCGCAGATCGCGAGACGGCTGCTGCCGCCGTGCACCGCCTGCACGCGGCGGGACATCGCGTGAGCATTGCCCTCGTGCAGGATCGCGCGGCGGTGACGCATCCGGCCTCCTGGCAGGCGTTCGCGGAGGATGTGCTCGACCGGGTGGGGAGTATTGTTGATGTGGTTGAGGTTGGGCATGCGATCAACCGCGTGAAATGGGGAATATGGGAATTTGCGGAATACCGCGACCTCGTTGCGGCCGTTGACCGGCTGCGGTCTGTGTATCCCCACGTGACGCTGACCGGGCCCGCCGTCATTGATTTTGAGTACCCCTACGTCTTCGCTGCCCTGGATTGCCTTCCCTCGGGAGTGACCCTCGGTGCGCTTTCACACCATCTCTATGTCGACCGTCGTGGTGCTCCGGAGAATCCCCAGGGCCCCTTTGCCTCACTTGAGAAATTTGCACTGGCTCGTGCAATCGCCCGATGGAGCAAACGGTGTGAGGACCGACTCGTAGTCTCCGAGGTGAATTGGCCCATTCTCGGAACGGGGGTGTATTCGCCGGTGGGGTCCCCGTACGTATCTCCCGGGCCACGCCATGGCGATCCCAGCGTCTCCGAGGACGACTATGCTGACTTCATGATTCGGTATCTATTGATCGCGCTCTGCTCGGGATTGGTCGAGCAGGTGTGCTGGTGGCGACTGGCTGCCTACGGATACGGGCTTGTGGACGACTCTGATCCTGACCAGTGGCGAGAGCGGCCTGCATTCAGAATGCTCAAGACGTTTCTGGACTGGGTGGGAGAGGCGACCTTCGTGGAACGTCTTGCTCTCAACGAGAGCGATGCCGTAGCCTTTTGTTTCCAGCGCGAGGATCGCCCACGGTTCTGGATTGCCTATACCCCGGGCGAAGCCTGTGACGTTGCATTTCCCGAACAAGTCGAAGGCGTATGGGATGCCTTCGGGAATCCTATGGCCACTGCCCCAGGTGGTGCAACCGTCAGGTTGAGCGGACGGCCTGTGTACCTGAAGAGCAGCCTGATTGGGTAGTGACGAAAGAGCCAAGTACCCGAGAAAACCGAATGTCCAACAGCCAACAGGAATGAGGTCCCGTCCTGAAATAGGTTGTCACTTGTAGAGCCGTGACCAGTGCAGGAGTCGATGGAGTTAACGGCAAAGGAAACGAAATAGTTAGGATCGGCGGAGTTCTCGAGGCAGTTCACGATGCTAGGAAACGGTCGGATATGAGACCTATATCGAGAACTTTGCCGTAAACTGCATCGAAACTAACTACACCGAGAACTTTGCCGAGAACTACTGCGAATCCGGTGTCCGCTGACTGATACGGAACTTCGACCACCGCAGAGAGTGACAACTTCAAACCAGGACGACACCTAGAGGGCCCTTGGTCTGCCATTCGCATCCCTCGCTTGTTGGCTGTTGGATATTTCGACCTGTTTCGACCTGCTCAGCCATTTTTCGGATAACGTCTGGCTAGAGGGGGGGCTTCTACCGACCCCCGGCGTCACCAGTTCCAGTTGATGCGAACCCCGAGCGTCTTCGTTTCGTAGTACATCTCCAGATGCGGGAGAGCATCACGCGGGGTTGTGAATATGTAGGAGGACAGCATCCCGACCAGCGCACCGGCAACGACATCGTGTGGGTAGTGCTTCTCCGCCGCGACCCGGCTCCATCCTGTGTATGCCGCACCAAGATAAGCAGGCCATGCGTAGCGGAGACCGTAACGATCCTGTATGAATGCCGCTCCCCCAAATGCCGCAGAGGTATGTCCTGATGGGAACGAAGATCCGCCGGCGCTCCCGTCCGGCCGCTGTTCATCGGTGGCCAGTTTGAGTAGCTCTGTCACCGTCTGCCCGACGACAATAGAATAGGTCAGTTGCTCGACCCCCTCCCAATCCTCCTGTTCGAAGGCGGCGGCAAGTCCACAAAATGGAATGAACCAGCGCAGGTTGGATCCCAACCACGGGGTGGGGTCGTCCGAGCCGAGGGATGGGGCGGTCGTGATGCACACAACTGATCTTACCCCGATAAAATGGAGAGTTGGGGAGCGGTGTTTTTGTGCATTAA
>JABGOW010000074.1 GCA_018645275.1 Verrucomicrobiota bacterium | reverse complement strand
CATATTGGTCACCCTCTAAGTGTGAGGACTGTCTACTTTTTCCGGGCAGGCTCAACTCGCCCCGACGTTCGTCGGGATGCAAGCACTTCGTCGAAACGCCAATTGACCCGATTAAGCAGGTGGTTTAAGCGTAACCAAGTAAGTGTGAGCCTAAGTGTGCGACAAAGTGTAGGAGTAAGTGTCTCAGCTAGTCTTCGATGGGCATCTTTGCTCCGCTTTCATACTTTTCATAGAACTTTTGACAGAACCGGTTGTGGGCCTGATCCTCCTGATCTCTGGTGCCAGTGTGACAGAACCGGCAACACCCGTGGTCAGAATGGCGTAAGACGATTGTAAAAACAATGTCAGCGGGGATAGTCATTGACTCACTGGCGTGAACACTCGAAAGTCGCCAAAAACAAAGACGGAGGATGACACATGCTTGATGCACTGCTCTTTGCGAGCGCTGTGAATAGGGCGGCAACCAAGAATCAATCTAGCTTGGCTGGCAAGCAGGCTTCGCGCGTGGCGACGGATGTGCGTCACCAGACGGAGTACATCAAGAGTGATGTCGAGAAGCTCTTCATGATTACGGAGGCGCTATGGACGATTCTGAAAGAGCAGCATGGTTACACCGAGGATGATCTCATTGCGCGAGTCGAAGCGATTGACATGCGCGATGGCGTGCTGGATGGCCGTGTTGCCAAGTCGGCCGTCAAACCGGATTGTCCGGAGTGTGGCCGCAAACTCATGGGGCGGCGCCCAGTCTGTCTGTACTGCGGCACTGAGGTGATTCTGGATCCGTTTAGTAGATGAGATGGAGTATTGATATGAGACCGATTGCTGTAGCTGTTTTTATCGCTGTGGTTGCATTGTTGGCGCAGCCGACAGCGAATGGAGCCACGAATGAAGCGGTGATGCTGTTGCATGGTCTGGCGCGGTCAAGTCGCAGTATGAGCAAGATGGAGCGGTCACTTCGCAAGGAGGGGTATACGGTTGTTTCCCTGAGCTACCCCTCGACGAAGAAGACGGTGGAGCAGCTCTCTCTCGAGCATCTGAAGCCGGCAATCGCCAAGTGCCAGGCGAGTCGTCCTGATCGGATTCATTTCGTTGGCCACTCTCTCGGCAACATCGTGCTGCGCCACTACCTCTCAGAGCACACCATAGACAACATTGGCCGCATTGTGATGCTCGGGCCACCGAATAAGGGCAGTGAAGTCGTCGACACGCTTGGACATCTGACGCTATACCAGTGGATCAATGGCCCGGCAGGGAATCAGCTTGGCACGGAGACCTCCTCGCTGCCCAATACACTGCCGGTCCCGGCAGCCGATATCGGGGTCATTGCGGGCACGCGGTCCGTCAACTGGATTCTCTCCCTTTACATTCCGGGGACGGACGACGGCAAGGTCTCCCCGGAGCGCGCAAAAATAGAGGGTATGAGTGATTTCGCCGAGGTGCCGGCAACCCATACGTTTATGATGCGCAACAGAAAAACGATTGCCATGACCCTTCACTTCCTGCGGCATGGTCGCTTCACGCCGGAGTCTCCGTGATTTGCTCTGGGTCCTACTGCGTTGGCTTGCTACCGAGCATGCGGGCTTCGAGGAGGTCTTCCCATTCGCAATCCGGATCACCATCCGTACTGCGGAATTCGATTCCGATGGCATAGGTTTGAAGAATGTCATCCTCAAGCGGCCGACTCCACGCGACGCGTGCAACGTGTTCGAATTCGGCTGGCGGGTCGGTAAAGACAACGTGCAGCCGCAACTGCGTGCCGACGGGAACGTTGGAGTGCACGACCATGTGCAGCCCTCCACTTGACAGGTCACGCGTGGTGCACTTGAAGACCTTTCCCTCCAGAGTGGGTGCCTCTGGGGAGGCTTCGACGACCACCTTGATGTACCCCTTCTGGGGGACGCGCAGGTGTTCGCGGCGGTCGCTCTGGTCCTGATCTTTCATAGGCGTTGGAGCTTCCTATGCTCGCCGGCTTTCTGCAAGCGAAAATTCGGCCTTTGGGTTTCGTGCTTCCTTCGTGCTTGGGTATTTCGTCATTCGTCATTAACTCACGGGGTACTTCGAAGGATCGTGGTGGCTGCGCGTTTCGCCCAAAACGTGCCTTGTAATGAGCGGGTAGCTGCTGCAGACTGTGACCGTAACGTAGGAGCAGGTGATGGCGCAGGTTGAGAGAGATAGCCACGATTTTCCTCCCTTGCCGGGCGATGTGGGCCAGGATGCATCCACGGGGTCCGAGCAAGCAGATCCCCCGGTTCGCAAAGTGACGCTGCGCGAAGAGGAGGCCGAAGCCCTACGCCCAACGGTCGAGCGCGCCATCCTGTTGAGTGGTCAGCAAGACCGCAAGGTTCTCGGCACTGCGCTTTCTTCGGTTGTCGGGACGGCCCTGCGTCGCTCCGTGACTGGCGTTTTTCGGCGACGCATCCTGGCGCTCAACCGGTTCCTTGTGCACACGTTTTCTGTTGAGGGTCTGCGCTGGCGGTTTGAGTCTCTACGGACGGGAAAACCATTTCAGCAGGTTGTCCAGGAGCATAGCCTGACGTGCCCCGTGACGCAGGTCTTCCTGATTCACCGCCGAACGGGACTGCTGATTAGCCAAGTTCAACAGGGCTCCATGGAATCGCAGGATGGCGATATGGTATCCAGCATGTTGACCGCCATACAGTCCTTCGTCCACGATTCGTTCCGCTCGACAGCATCGGGACAACTTGAGGTTATTCGTATTGGGGATGTTACGGTGCTTCTTGAGCAGGGGCCGCTTGCCATTCTGGCTGGGATTATCACCCAGGGGTTTGCTCCTCAGAATTTGCGCCAGACATTCCGCAGGGCATCGGAGCAGTTACACGATGACTATCACGACGCACTGGTGACGTTCAAAGGAGACGCTGGTGAGTTTGAGGATGTGGAACCCATTTTGGAGGCCTGTCTGAAGCTGCGCCTTGTTAAGGGTGAGGAGCAGATCTCGCCGTTGACTGGAGTCATTCTGGTTGCACCCCTGATTATGCTTTTGGTGTGGGGATTCTTTGAGATCCGACAATCCGTGCAGTGGCGTCAATACCTCGCGGGGCTCGACGCACAACCGGGAATCGTGGTTGTTGAGACGGGGCGTCGTGGAACGTACCGCTATGTGCGTGGGCTGCGCGATCCGCTCGCCGTGGATCCTGCCGGCCTGCTTGTGGATGCTGGAATTGTCCCGGGGGATGTCATCAGTGACTGGGATCCCTACCACGCGTTGGATTCGGAGATGGTTCTCGAACGTGCACGCCGACTGCTGGCCCCGCCAGATTCTGTGACGCTCGAACTGCGTGAAGGGACGCTCTTCGTGGAGGGAACGGCGCCCTGTGATTGGGTGGACAATTTGGCTTCTCGCGTGTCATCGTTGCATGGCATTTCGCGCGTTCGTAGTGACGGTGTCAAACAGACCGGTGCGGATCAGCAGCTGGCCTGGAATCAGTATCTTGCCAAACTCGGGGAGACCCCCGGCATTCTGGTGTTGGAGAATGGCCGCTGGGAAGATGCCTTCTACATTGCAGGCATGCGCGACCCAATGGCGCCCGATCCGGTTGCGATGTTGTCTGACGTGGGGTTGAATCCTGACACGGTTCGGAGCAAGTGGGAGCCCTATCAGGCCCTGCGTCCTGAGCTGGTCATCGCGCGTGCCCGCCGCTCGTTGGCCCCGCCTGCGTCCGTGACGCTAACGCTCAAGGATGATGTCCTCGTTGCAGAGGGTGAGGCCGCACACGTGTGGGTTTCAGAAGCGATCCGTTCGGCGCGCGGTATTGCTGGAATCTCCCGCTTCGATACGGGGCGGCTTCAGGATACGGACATGATCGCCTACAACGGGGTGGCTGCGCTACTTGAGGAGGAGGTTTTCTACTACCTCGCCAATCGCCGCGATCTATGGCCCGGGCAGGAGAACAAGTTCAGGGCTTTCATAGAGAATGTCTCGCGGTTTTCAAGTATCTCCCGTCGGCTGGGAGGGGGGTATCGTATTGAGGTCCGAGGTCACACGCGCGCTTCCGACAATGAAGAGGCCGATATTGCTGCAAGCTTGACCATTGCCGACCGTTTCTACTCCCGCCTTCGAAGCCAGCATCTGGATATGGAGCTGCTCGTGAAGCGCGGGATGGGAGGAAACGTTGCCGATGGCGCGAAGCGGGCTGACGTGCAGAGGCGCGAGGCCCATGTCTCCTTCCGTGTCGTGCCCGTCGACTGAGCTGTTCGCTCCCTGGCGTACGTTGGGATCGGTATGCCGTGTCCTTCAACGAAATACGCGTCGGCTTTGAGAGGCAGGCCCTACACAAGAACTCCCTCAAGTAGCGTGCCCCTGTTTCCGGGGCGGGGGCGCCCCAGCTCCATTTTCCGGGGCGGGGGCGCCCCGGCTCCATTGTTGCAGGCTGAGGGCTGACAGCAGAAATGGAGGCGACCCGCCCTCGGGCCGCTCGGACCGTTGAGCGAAATGCACGCCCTACACGGGAAATCTATCGACAGGCCCAGAGATTGCCTCGGGAGCCTTCAGATCCTAGCCGCCGCTCAGTAGCGTGGCATCAATTTTGATGACCACCTTCTTCACCGGCGAGGAATCAGTGGCGGCATGCAGCCCGGGCATGTGGGCATCCTCGGGAAAGAAGAGGGCGAAGCGCCCGGGCTTGAGTTCCACGGAGATTCCGGGGTGGTCGGGCTGTGCGTAGAAGGCGATGTCACGATCCGGCACGTAGGGCTGAACGGTCTTCAGTGTGCGAGTTGGCCACCATTCGATGCGCTCGGATCCTGAGAGCAGCATTTGAATATCCACGTATCTGCGATGCGCTTCCGGGAGTGCGCCTTCACGCGGTTTTGTGTTGTAGCGCTCGATTGCTGCGTAGATGAGCTCTCCCTGAAGTGCATGTTGGCCTTCCGGTGTGTCGGCGTTGAGCGTGTGCAGAAAACGAAAAGCCGTTGTCCATGCATCACCATATGGGTATTGGCCTCGGTTGCTGAGCTCATCAATGATCATCGTAGCCTCTCCAGGTTCTCATGGGGTTCGATCCACCATGCACGAATGCTAACGCGTCCCCGCGAAAACGCAAGCGATTCAGGGGGGCGGTTAGCGCTTGGTTAGGGGGGCGTGTGTGTCTATACTCAAGCGCATACGACTAGAAGCATCAGAAGGGGATATAGGGCTATGGACAAGAAGCGGATTGGGTTTGTTTCAACGCGTTTGGCAGGAACGGATGGGGTGTCGCTGGAGACTCAGAAGTGGGCTCGTGTGTTTGAGGCCGACGGGCATGAGTGTTTCTACATGGCAGGGGAATTGGACACGCCCGAAGATCGCTCCCGTTTGGTCCCGAACTGCCATTTCAGGAACAAACGGATCTGGGATATCTACCTGGGCTGTTTCGATCGCGACACGCGTGCGCCAGAAACCAGCAGCGCGGTCGAAGGGGTCAAGCATGAGCTCAAGAAGGAGCTCTCGGCCTTTGTGGCGCAGTATGATCTGGATCTGCTGATTCCTGAAAACGCAATGGCGATCCCGTTCAACATTCCGCTGGCACTGGCTTTGACGGAGTTCATTATGGAGACGGGAATCCCCGTGATCGCCCATCACCACGATTTCTTCTGGGAGCGGAAGCGCTTCTTGCGGAATGCGTGTTGGGACTATCTGAGCGTGGCATTTCCGCCGAACCTGTCCATGATGCAGCACGCCGTTCTCAATTCGTCGCAGCGCCATCAGATCAGCCTGCGGCGTGGCGTTTCCGCTACCATCATTCCCAACGTGATGGATTTCCACACGCCCCCACCCGAGCCAGATGGCTATGCTGATGATTTGCGGGAGCAACTGGGAATCGCGCCCGAGGAGAAACTGATTCTGCAGCCCACGCGCATTGTTCAGCGAAAGGGCATTGAACACGCCATCGAGTTGCTGCACCGGCTGAAGGAGCCGGTGGCCTTGGTTATCTCGCACGCTTCCGGTGACGAGGGGCATGAGTATTATCATCGGGTGCGTGAATACTCCAAGCTCATGGGTGTGAAGACGATCTACTGCTCAGACAACGTGGCCGAGAATCGCGGGCTGCTTGAAGACGGTCGCAAGATCTATACGTTGGCGGATCTGTATCATCAGGCGGATTTGGTGACGTACCCGTCCGTCTTCGGAGGATTCGGAAATGCCTTCCTTGAAGCGCTGTACTACCGCAAACCAATCGTGGTCAACGACTACTCCGTTTACAGCGTCGATATCAAACCCAGGGGATTCCAGACCGTCGAGCTCAGTGGCTACGTCACGGAAGGGGCCGTGATGCATGCCCGCGAAGTCCTGCACGATCCCCGTATTTCAAGCCACATGGTCGAACACAATCATGCGTTGGCAACACGTTTCTTCTCGTATGATGTCCTGCGACAGAACCTTCGTGCTCTGATGGCCAGCTTCTTCGGGGCATAGGCAAGGAACGTGCCGTAGAATAAGAAACGGAGCATTTGGCTGAGAGAAGCGCTGTGAGCTAGCGCCGTTAGATGGATAGTGAGGAGTAAACGATGGCATCGGAACTGAAACGAGAGCTTTCTCTGTTGGACGTGTTCTGTACCGCGACAGGTGCGATGATTAGTTCGGGGCTTTTTGTGCTGCCGGGGCTGGCACATGCAAAGGCGGGACCCGCGGTGATCGCCTCCTATCTGTTGGCCGGACTCCTTGCCATGACGGGTATGTTGAGCCAGGCGGAACTGGTTTCGGCGATGCCCAAGGCTGGCGGGACCTACTTCTTCGTCATGCGCTCCATGGGTCCCGCGATTGGAACTGTCAACGGCGTGATTACGTGGCTGAGTCTCTCGCTCAAAACCGCGTTTGCCATGGTGGGTATGGCAGCCTTTACGGCGATGATCGTCAGTATTGATGCTCGTTTGATTGGGGTTGTGCTCTGTGCGGTCTTCTTTGTGATTAACCTTGTCGGAATCAAGGAAGCGG
>JABGOW010000547.1 GCA_018645275.1 Verrucomicrobiota bacterium | reverse complement strand
AAGTGAGCCGAGCTTGTGAGGCTCTACTGCATGGCACGCCCAAGGGGAGTCGAACGATATGTCATAAACGTCTGTACACCAGATAGATATGAAGATAGCAAAAATCGCCGTGGGACGTATATGGGACACAGACCCCCACCAGAGGGGTACAAAAACGTATCGTATCCCGATTTGACATGGCTTGTCAACCGGTGGGACCGCCTGCCATCCGAGGTCAAGATGACCATCATGACCGTCGCCCGCAGTGTGCTGGCATCGGACTGATGCCGCCGTGTGCGCCACGCTTGCTGTGCTTGATTCTGTTGGGGTGCCTCCAGGCCACCAGTTGAATACATCAACCCGCGTATCTGGGCCTTCCCGCCGACCTGTAGGTGTTCGAACTCTCAATATGTGGCACCCCACACAGTTTACGGTTCGAACACCCTCCTGCTTTGGCTGAAGAGGGTGCATGTGTTTGAGCGGGGCTTACGGGCGGTGTAAGGTTGCGTCAACGTGTCATAGTACTCCTTGTAACATGTGGGGTGACAAGACAAATCCGTTCCGGCTCATCCTCACTTCTTCGGCTCCTTGACGCGCATGGCCCCTCTCCCTCCATGCGGAACAGCACCTTGCCCGTACTCTCGTCAACCCCGACACCACGAAATCACAATCCTTGGTATCATCGTCCGTGAGGCGAGCCCTGAAGGTGGTGGTGAACGGCTGCTTGTCCACGGAGGTCCAAGTCAAGGTCGCGGTAAGGCGATCTTCTTCGATTGAACGGTTACAATAGATATTGTGGTTACGATAGGGATATGAAACAATGGAACATAGGTGAATGGAGGTCCTTTTCGCAACTATCACACTGGGCGGCGGGGGTGCATAATGGCTGTTATCTCTCCTGACAGGCGAGCCCATATTGTCTTTTGTGTGGCCGATATCAGGCGTGAGTTCGCAGCAGGGATTCCGTCTAATAAATGGCGATTGTGATCCCACCTGATTGTAGCGAGTTTTGCTCTCTCTCAGGTACAGCAGTACGCGTTGGAATAGGATGCAGACGGTAAAGAAGACGTACACGCCTGCCGAAAGCAAGTATCTTGCTTTCTATGCTTCTTTCAATGAATACGACTCTATATGAAATGCTGATTAGAAATCAGCCGATTCAGAAACTACTCGGAAGTACACTATGGCCTGCACACGCACAATCATCGCTCTAACCTTCATGTCACTTCTATTGACCGGAGCGGCTTCAGCCGATCTGTGGGTCATCGATGTCACTGGCATTCCGAGCATGGACCTTCAGAATGATCCCGACAACGTCGTCGTGACGACAAACATTGGCGCCGGAAGCATCATCACCGGCATAGGCTGGGACTTTACGATC
The DNA here is from genome assembly GCA_018645275.1 of Verrucomicrobiota bacterium. Taxonomy (GTDB): domain Bacteria; phylum Verrucomicrobiota; class Kiritimatiellia; order UBA8416; family UBA8416; genus JABGOW01. The sequence continues at coordinate 5,588 of JABGOW010000547.1, read as the reverse complement.
GGCACGACCGGGACAAGCTGGCGCACCGAAGCCAGAAGCCAGTGGTCCACCGACGCAGGAACGTTTCTCAACGTGAACCCCGCCTTCGACGGGAATTCTCCGGGCACAAACGCCTACTCAAGCGGAGGTATCATCGTCCTGCCTGTGGCCATAACGAACATAAATGGCAACACCACGGTGCAGTTCCACGAAGACAGGGACGATTACCCGGGTTCGCCCGATGCCTACTATCTGACCGGGACCTACACAATGGAGTTCACTGTCGAAGGCGCTACGACAACTGCAACGCTCACCATCAGCAACGCATCGGTCACGGAAGGCGACTCCGGCACAACACAACTGGTCTTCGATGTTGTCCTGGACGCTGCGGTGGGTACAGGTTTGACGGTCGACTATGCGACAACTGATGGAACGGCCGAGGACGAGAACGGCGATGGCGATTACCAGTCTGCGACCGGCACGGTCACCTTCGCGGGCACTGCCGGCGAAACACAGACCGTGAGTGTCACGGTCAACGGCGACAGCACGGTTGAGCTGGACGAAACCGTGCGGGTGCTGCTCAACAATGTTTTCAGCTGGCAACCACAATGTGAGCCTGTCCGGTTCATCGTCGCCCGACTTTGTTCAACTCGGCGCAGACATCGACGGTGAATCCGAGTGGGACAGATCAGGCACTTCGGTAGCCATCAGCGCAAACGGCAGCACGGTCGTGATCGGCGCAATACGCAACGCTGGGACTAACGGTACAGAATCGGGGCATGCACGCGTATACCAAAACGTTGCAGGGAGCTGGATCCAAGTCGGTGAAGACATCGACGGTGAAGCGGAGTCCGACGAGTCAGGCTCTTCGGTTGGCATCAGCGCGGACGGCAGCACGATCGTTATCGGCGCACCTGGCAACGCTGGGACTAACGGTGCAGGTTCCGGGCATGCACGCGTATACCAAAACGTTGCTGGGGCCTGGACTCAAATCGGCGCAGACATCGACGGTGAAGCCGCGGGAGACGGTTCAGGCTCTTCGGTAGGCATCAGCGCAGACGGCAGCAATGTCGTGATCGGCGCACCATTCAACAGTGGCACCAACGGACCAGTTTCCGGGCATGCACGCGTATACGAAAACCTTGCAGGCACCTGGACTCAAGTCGGTGCGGACATCGACGGCGAAGCCGCGGGCAACCTATCCGGTTGGTCGGTCGGCATCAGCGCGGACAGCAGCCATGTCGTGATCGGCGCGCCATTCAACGGTTCAGATTCCGGGCACGCACGCGTCTACCAGAACGTTGCTGGGGCCTGGACCCAAGTCGGCGCAGACATCGACGGTGAAGCGGCGGGCGATTGGTCAGGCAATTCGGTAGACATCAGCGCAGACGGCAGCACGGTCGTCATCGGCGCAACACGCAACGATGGGGTTAACGGTGCAGATTCCGGGCACGCACGTGTATACCAGAACGTTGCGGGGGCCTGGTCTCAAGTCGGCGAAGACATCGACGGTGAAGCGGCGGGCGATGGGTCAGGCCATTCGGTAGGCATCAGCGCGGACGGCGGCACGGTCGTGATCGGCGCGCCATTCAGCACTGGCGGAGCCGGACACGCACGCGTATACGAGAACGTTGCGGGGACCTGGGCTCAAGTCGGCTCAGACATCGACGGTGAAGCCGCGGGCGATTGGTCAGGCTATTCGGCAGACATCAGCGCAGACGGCAGCGCTGTCGTTATCGGCGCAGTATACAACAATGGCAACGGAAGCCGTGCCGGGCACGCACGCGTATACCAAAACGTTGCGGGGGCCTGGTCTCAAGTCGGCGAAGACATCGACGGTGAAGCGGCGGGCGACCAGTTCGGCCGGGCGGTAGGCATCAGCGCGGACGGCGTCACGGTCGTCATCGGAACACCCGTCAACGCTGGCAACGGAACCAGTGCCGGGCACGCACGCGTATACCAAAACGTTGTAGGGAGCTGGGTCCAAGTCGGCGAAGACATCGACGGCGAAGCGGCGTTCGACACATCAGGCGACTCGGTAGGCATCAGCGCAGACGGCAGAACTGTTGTTATCGGCGCACCACTCAACGCTGGCAACGGGAACAATTCCGGGCATGCACGCGTATACCAGAACATTACGGGGACCTGGACTCAAGTCGGTCCAGATATCGACGGTGAAGCTGCGGGCGACTATTCGGGCTCTTCGGTTGGCATCAGCGCGGACGGCAGCACTGTTGTTATCGGAGCACCAAACAACGCTGGGACTAACGGTGCATATTCCGGGCACGCACGCGTATATCGCGTTCCGCTAGCCATAGCCACGGGTACCATCCTGAACGACGACACGCTGGCCGCCACATCAAATCCGGTCCTTCACTGGAAACTTGATAGCTTCACGGGTACCAATACTCCTGAAGAAGTTTCCGGAGAAACTAATGTCGCCTGTTCAATCGGCGCCGTGACAACCGGTCGACCTGCCATCGCCCCGGACGGCGGCGCGTCTGTGCAATTCCCCGGCACCGTGGGCAACTACGTCAGCGCAGGGACACTGTCGACAAACGGCACCTATTTGCCCGGCACTAATGCCGACTATACGGTGCTTCAAGACAACTGGTCGATTACCGCATGGATCAGGCTCGCAGAGCCCCAGCACACTTCGGGCCACAGGACCATTGCCTCATCCAAAAGCGTTGGCCCTGGCACATGGTGGCGGTTCCTTGTCAATGGCCCACAGGATGAGCTCATGTTCGATTTCAATTCCGAGCGCGCACAAAGCGGAATCGTCCTGCCCACCGACACGGATCTGTTTGTCTCGATCTTGACCGAATCGTCGGGGACCAGTTTCACGGGCAGCAACAAGCATCGGTTCGCCGTGTGGGACGGCAGCAACTGGTATTTCTCGGACGGGACGAAAGAAGCGGATATCCAACTGCACGACATCGAGCTCGGCTCGTTCGATGGCGGCACGCTCCCATTCGAAGGAGACGTGGATGATGTCCGCATAGATGGCGCGACACTGTCGCAGGATGCGCTGGATCAGCTTACCCAAGCCGATACGGATGGTGACGGCACGAAAGACTACCTGGATGACGACGACGACAACGATGGTCTGTCAGATACCGACGAGGCGGCCTACGAGAGCAATCCCAAGGATCCTGACAGCGACAACGACGGTGCCAACGACGGTGACGAGGTCTATGCCGGCACGATCCTGACGGACTCCAACTCCGTCTTCATCATCACCGACGTCTCAACCGTGAGCAGCAACATTGTCCTGCAATGGAGCAGCGCCTCCAACCGCACCTACGCCTTGTGGGGGTCTTCCAACCTGCTGTCAAACGTCTGGTCCTTCATCGAAGGCGGCATCACCAGCACCCCGCCGGATAATGTACATACCGTGATGCCGGCTGCAGTGGAGAGTGAGTTCTACCTGATTGAGGTGGAATGATGGCAGAATATGATAGAAGAGTCTCTGTTCGCAATCTGAGGACATGACTGAGATAGGAAGCAATATGGGGATCAGACACGTGATCGTTGCCGTGCTGCTGGTGGGGACGCTTGCGGTAGAGGCTGATAATACGGGGACGGATTCAACCAACAGGAACGCCTGGGGCGAAAATGCCGGTTGGGCCAACGCCGGGCCGACGAACAACGAGGTAACGGTCCACTTTAACGAGCGCTCGGGATGGCTAAGTGGATACGTCTGGGGCGAGAACGTCGGATGGATCAGGATGGGCAGCGCCGGCGACGGGCCATACTCCAATTCCACGTCGAACAACTGGGGCGTGAATATGGCCGATTCCGGAAATCTCTCAGGCTATGCCTGGGGCGAGAACGTGGGGTGGATAGCGTTTCCCACCAACGGCAACGGGGGGGTGACAATCGATCCGACAACGGGGAACTTTGCCGGTCACGCCTGGGGGGAGAATATCGGCTGGCTCAAATTCAAAGGTTCCTCCCCTGACTACGGCGTGCGGACGCTGGCGTTCGACACACAGGCGCAGGGCACGCCGAACTGGTGGCTGGACCATCACAACGTAACCGAAGGCTACGACGCGGGCGACGGTGTACTCGCTTGGAAGAAGTACGTTATGGATACCGACCCCAATGCTGCGGGGGACTATCTGCGCATCACGGCGGTGACCAACGTCCCGGCAGCAACGGATGTGGCCTTCACGCCAGCCTCTGCGCGACGCTACTACACGCTGGTCCGGTGCGAGGAGCTCACGCAGGGAGACTGGAGCAACGTGGTCGGCCAGGTCGCGGTCCAGTACGGGACCCCGGGTGAGAAGACGATGCAGGATACGAATGTGGCCACGCAGGCGTTCTATACGGTGGAAGTGCAGGTGGCACCATGAGAAGAACGGATCTCGCAACTCAGGTACCAGAATCTGAAACAGAAACGAATCAGTCTAGGAAGGATGGCAAGTTGAAGATGCTAAGGACATGGACGATCATGATGACGGTGATGTCGATTGGAGTGTTGTGGACAAGCAGCACATGGGCCGGGAGCCTCGACCCGACGAACGCCCCGGGGCCCACGATGCATACGCTGGAGGAGATCTATCAGAAAGTCGATCAACAGGGCGCGTTACTCGAAGCAGGGACATTCACGCTGACGATTACGAATATTTACTACACCACCAACGTGGTGATCTTCGGTACGAACGCGCTGGTACAGGAGACGGGCCAGACGAACCTGTATCTCTCTGGCGACGACGGGGACCTCGAAAAGGGCGTGCCATGGCCGAGTCCTCGCTTTACGGACAACAGCAACGGAACAGTAACCGACAACCTGACAGGGCTGATCTGGTTGAAGGAGGCCGCCTCTCTGCAGAACATGTTCTCAACATCGTTGACGCACTGCAACAGCCTGACGAACGGCATGCATGGACTAACGGACGGGTCGGTGACCGGTGACTGGCGCCTGCCGAACGTGAGGGAATTGCAGAGCCTTGTGGACTACGGGCGTGCCTCGTTCGCTTTGCCCTCCGGGCACTCTTTCACCAACGTCCAGTCATCTGCCCATTACTGGTCCAGCACCACATACGAAAGCGATACTGGCAAGGCGTGGTATGTGAACATGGTCGATGGCAGTATCGGTAGTGAAGGCAAGTACATGAAACTACACGCTTGGCCTGTGCGCGGCGGGCAGTAGAATTGAGCACAGCTCATGGACTGCGGGCATCCGGACAGGACATGGTAAGACGGCACTTTGCAGCCATGATGTGAGCTCCTCGGGAGGCCGCCAGGCACATTGTACGTCACCCGCTCTGGCTGGACCTGTACCGGTCCGCCTCGGCATTGTGCGGCCCGTGCCTAGCGTTCAACGTGTCCTTCGGCGCAGAATAGCAGGTGGGAAAGCAACACTATAATCGAAATGTTCCGCTCGCATGACCGGCCATTGATCGCTGCGGTTGCAAAAGCCCCGCTCTGCCTATCATTGCGCAACATTGCCCGATGATGGGGCGGTGGCGCCAATGTAACATTACAGACCAAAACCGTAACTCATGGACAAGTCCGACCTGCATAAGGGCTTGCCCACAGGGCACATTGCTCCGAGTAACAAGTGAGGAAGGCGGTCCAGCATACGGAAAGGTATAATTTCC
>JABGOW010000231.1 GCA_018645275.1 Verrucomicrobiota bacterium | reverse complement strand
ACGCTGGCGTGGCCGATTATCGGCCTGTCGCTGTTCTCCACAAACATTTCAACGGTACACATTGTGGCATTGTGCGAAGAGGGTTTCCGCAGCGGATTGGCCTACGCCAACTTTGAGCTAGCGGCCGTCTTTACGCTTGTGATTCTCGCCGTGTTTTTCGTCCCGTTCTACCTGCGCGCCCACGTGACCACGCTGCCCGATTTCCTAGAAAAACGCTTTAATCGAAACTGTCGTGACTTTCTTGCCTTCATTTCCATCATCTCCGCAATCTTCATCCATATTGGCGTTTCGCTCTATGCCGGTGCGGTGGTCATCAATGCCATGCTCGGTTTCGGTACCGAAGTTGCGCAGCTGATGCCGACGATGATCGCGATTGCCGTGGCCACCGGTCTCTATGTCGTGGTTGGCGGCCTGTTGGCCGTCACCCTGACCGATGCCATCCAGACCACTACGCTGTTGATCGGTTCCGCTATTGTCACCTACTTCGCTTTCACTAAACTCGGCGGATGGGGCGCACTCCACGACACCGTCGGCCCGCACATGCTTTCCGTCCTGCGCCCGACCGGGGACTTTAGCGGCATGCCGTGGCATGCGGTGGTATTGGGCTATCCCGTTATTGGAATCTGGTATTGGTGTACCGACCAGACCATTGTCCAGCGCGTGCTCGGCGCAAAGAACGAGGACCACGGCAAGGCGGGCGCCCTGTTTGCCTGTTTCCTGAAGCTGCTGCCCATGTTTCTGTTTGTGCTGCCCGGCCTGCTCTGCCTGGCGCTAGTCCACAAAGGACTCCTTCCCGAGCTGGCTGACAGTAAAGAGGCCTTTGCCCATATGGTGATGAACCTGCTTCCTGCGGGAATGAAGGGGCTGATTGTTGCGGCCCTGCTGGCTGCACTTATGGGTACCATCGCCGGTGCACTAAACTCGATCGCCACGCTCTTCGCGTTCGACCTCTACAAACGCTTCAAACCTGACACCTCCGATAAGAAGCTGGTGCACATCGGCCGTGCCGCCACCGTCACCGGTGTCATCCTGGCGATCATCTGGTCGCCCATCATCGGACGATTTGACTCCATTTACGGCGCGATCGCCTCAATGATCTGCTACATCGCCCCGCCGATCACCGCTGTCTTTATGGTCGGCATCTTCTGGAAACGCGCGACCGCCAAGGCCGGCGCCATCACGCTGTGGTCGGGCTTTGCCATGGGCATGATCGTGTTTGCGCTCGACCTATACAAAGAACAGACGGGGTGGAGCATGCTCTTCATGCACGCTGCCGGCATGCTGTGCGGCATATCCATTGTGGTCATGATCGTCACCTCATTGTTGGACAAGGATACCAATACCGAGGAAAACCTGAAGCTGGTCTGGGATTCGCCGATGACCCCCCTTCGGATCAAGGGCGCACCCGGCCTACTGAACTACAAGTTCCTGTCGATTGTGGCGCTGCTGGCCGCCTCGGCCCTCTACTTCGTTTTCCGTGCCCCGTCCGAAGAAAGAATGGATGCCTGGAGAGCCGCCCAACCGGAGGCTGCCCTGCAGATCGAACAACACATCAATCCATCTGAATAGTGAGAATGGTGGAAGTAGCTGAATAGAGTATTTGACAACAAATAGACGTACTTAAGAAAGAGGAGACCCAATGCTACACGATCCAAGCCATTACATTCCTGCGGTCACCGCCAAAGAAATAGTTGTTTCATCTCAGGACAGAGACATCCTGCGCCGCCTGGCGGAGCAGAAAGCTGAAATCGGGCATTTGCCTGTTCAGCAGGAGACGGCCCGGCTTTGGACGGCCCTCAACGACCTGAAATCGGAACGTCCTATGGTCTGGATCAACGAGATTTGCTGGAATGAAATGGAGCATAACGGCGAGCTGACCCTTCAGAGCGAAGGGCAGTGGGCCCGCGAACAGGAACTGAACCTGCGGCGCGAGTTGTACCAGTGGAGCCATCTGCCCGGCGATATGGTGGTTAACCCGTGGATGGAATGCCCGAAGGCGATCCACAGCACCGATTTTGGGATCATGGAAGACACCGACATTGCGAAGACCAATGAAGACAATGATGTGGTCTCTCGCCACTTCAACGTGCAGATCGAGAACATCGCCGATCTGGAGCAAATCCAGATGCCCGTCGTAACGCATAACGCCGCAGCAACTGCGTTCCGCCAGCAGGCGTTCAATGACGTTTTTGCGCATATTTTGCCGATCAGGACTGTGGGGCAGTCGCACATTTGGTTTACGCCATGGGATTTTCTGATTCGATGGACCGGTATCGAGAACGCGATGATCGGGCTCTATGACGATCCTGACCTGTTCCACGCTGCAGTCGACCGCCTTGTCGATGCCTGGATGGTCGAGCTCGATCAGTTTGAAGAGCAGAAGCTGCTGGAACTCGACAACAACAATGAGCGCGTTGGCTCAGGCGGTTACGGCTATATCTCTGAGCTTCCAGACCTTGGGAATCCGCCAGAGCCCGTGCGCCCGGAGCATATGTGGGGATGCTCCAACGCGCAGATTTTCTCCGAGGTATCACCCGATATGCACTGGGACTTTGCAATTGCGCACGACATGCGCTGGATGGAGCGCTGGGGTGTCAACTACTACGGCTGCTGCGAACCGTTGCACAGCAAGACCGATCTTCTGAAGAAGATTCCGCGCCTACGCAAAGTGTCCACCAGCGGTTGGTGCGATGTCGAAACAATCATATCAGGCCTCGGTCGGGAAATGGTCTATAGCATCAAACCCAGCCCCGCTATTCTCGCCGGGGACGACTGGCATCCCGAGCGCGCCCGGGCAGAAATCCGCCGCGTGCTGGACATCGGGGGAAGTCAGGCTCATATGGAGTTCATCATGAAAGACATCTCCACCGTCGGCCACGACCCAAAGCGCCTGTGGGAATGGGCTGCGATTGCAAAGGAGGAAGTGACCGCCTGAGCCGCACGCTGGTTTAGAGACAGTTGAAACGGAGAGACGGCAACATATTACCGCCGTGCATATGAGCCTAACCATAAGGTTAGCTTTCACCCATACGCTAGATTTGAGAGACTGGACTCAACGAGAAATGACCAGCAATGTGTTGAACGACGGTAGAACCGGCACCAGGAAGAAGGCGATGTTTTTGGGTAAGAGAATATGCGTTTCTATTTTGATGGCGTTTGCCATGCTCTCGACCATTTCTGCTGTCGGAGCACCCAAATATCCGTCGACCCAGACCAAGCTGCCGGGCAATCCGGGGCGCTACGTGTTCGAAAAACACGCCCCTGCTATTGAAAAACCGACAACCTTGTGGTTCCTGTATCCGGCTCAGTCTTGGCTTGAAGCGCTCCCGATCGGAAATGGTGCCTTTGGAGCCATGACGTTCGGCGGCCTGACCAAGGATGTCGTCCAGTTTAATCACGATACGCTGTGGACGCCCCCCGACCTCTCTCCGGATATCATCAACAACAGGTATCCCGACAAGAGTGGGGTCATCAATAGGGTCCGCAAGTTGATTTTTCAGCAAAAGGCCCATGAAGCCCATGAAGTCGTCAGAGAGGAACTACTACACCGTTACGATGTGGGTTCCTACCAGCCTTTCGGCGAGCTGCTCTTTGACTATGACTTTGGCGTGGAGCCAAAGAAGGGGAGCATCAAGGAGTACCAGCGCAGGCTCGACATGCGAACGGGGATATCCTTCACCTCCTTCACTATCGGCGATACGCGCTATGAGCGTCAGGTCTTTGTCTCGAACAAACGGGACGTGATTGGCATTCGCATGGCCGCGACCGGGCCAGGTACCTTCTCGGCCAACATGACGTTTTCGAGGCCCGCCTACTTTGACCATCAGAAGATTGCGATCGAAAGCTGTGCCCCGAACCAGATCGCGATGTCGGGAGTGGCTCATGGGAAGAAGATCACGCCCTACTCGACCCGCTATGAAGCCGTAGCTCAGGCCTCGGTGAGCAGTGGCAGCGTCACGTCCCAGGATGGGGCCCTCCACGTCAAAGACAGCCGTGACATGACGGTGTGGCTGTCCGGCGTCACCAGTTACAATAGTGCTGATCCGTTCAAGCCCCTTGATACAGATCTACGCGGTGGATGCCGCAAACTCGTGACAGCAAGCAACAAGGCGGGCTGGGAGCAGACCCAGGTGGATGCAGTGAAGGCACACCAGGCTATCTTTGAACGGGTGGATCTTCGGCTGGGAGAAGCGCAGCCGAATGATGTCCCGACCAATGAACGGGTCATGCGGTCTAAAGACCTGCCAGAAGGCGAGCACGACCCTTATCTCACCACCCAACTGTTTCACATGGGGCGCTACTTGCTTATCTGCTCTTCCCGCCCGGGCTCCCTCTGGGTCAACCTACGGGGAATCTGGAACTCTGAGTTGCGCCCAACGTGGAATTCGGATTACCACCATGACATCAACATCGAGATGTCCTATTGGTCTGCTGAAGTCACCAACATGAGCGAATGCCATGTTCCTCTATTCGATTCACTGAGGCTGCTGAGACGAAGAGGCCAACGCGTGGCCTCCGAGATGTTTGGCAACCGGGGTGTATTCGTTCCCCTGTGTCATGGCGGCTATTTGACTGCATACCCACCAACGCCTCCGCAATCTATGTGGGCCATGGGCGGAGCATGGGATGCAACGCATGTGATGGAGCATTACCGTTTTGGCGGCGACAAAGAATACCTGAAGAACGAAGGCTACGAGATCATCAAGGATCACACCTTGTTCTGTCTCGACTGGCTTGTTACGGATCCGCGCACGGGCAAACTGGTCGGCGGACCGGATTACTCACCGGAAACCGCGTTTGCAAGAACCGCGGAGGACAAACAGAATCGCCGCTGGGGGCATGAGGACATGGGCTGCGCCATGGACCAGCAGATCATCTGGCAGCTTTTTACCGACTTCCTACAGGCATCGAAGATCCTGGGCTACTCCGATGAACTGACCCGGGAAGTCGAAGACAAGCGGAGTCGCCTGGCGGAAACGCGTGTCGGCGCAGATGGTACGATCATGGAATGGAGCGAAGATGTCATTTCATCGGAGCCGGACCACCGCCACATCTCGCATCTGTGGGCCTACTTCCCAGGAAATCAGTTCCATATCAACAACGCGCCCGACATGTTGGAGGCGGCAAAGAAGACCCTGGCCATTCGCACGGACTCGGAACGTGGCGGAAAAAGAGTCACGTGGAGCAACATCTACTATGTCTACTACTTTGCCCGGTTCGCGATGCCGGAGAAGGCCCTCGACTGGATCAATAACCTGAATCGAATCCGGGGGTTCAACAGAAACCTGATGGGCAGTCAAGGCCAGGTCCAGGACTGCAATTACGCCTACCCGGGCGCTGTTGCCGAAATGCTGCTTCAGAGCCATACCGGAGAGATCGTGCTATTACCGGCACTTCCGAAAGCATGGACAGAAGGCGAGGTTAGCGGACTCGTCACACGAGGCGGGTTTGAAGTCAGCATCCGATGGAAAGACGGCAAGCTAACAGGCGGGAGCATTCTCTCCAAACGTGGCGAACCGTGCGTCGTGCGCTACAAAGACAAGCGTGTGAAGATGAATCTAAAGAAGGGCGAACTGCGAGTGTTCCCTTCGCAAGGCCGGACCCAAGCCCGAGAAAGGAACAACACATGAAGACACACACATTGCGCGACTTATTGGCTGCAAGGCCGAAAATCAATTTCCGGGCCATGCCCATAGTGCTGCTGGGAGTGGTGCTTATGTTTACACAGGCAGGCGTGGCTGCATCCGAACCCGACATTGAGGCACGCATCTATAAGGGGCCATCCGGAACGATGCCGTATCGTGTGCTTAAGCCGGACCCCTATGATCCAGCTATCCATTATCCCCTCGTGGTTGCCTTGCATGGAGCCTGGGGAAGAGGCCTCGACAACAAGAGCCGTGCCATCGACGCGTTCGGCACCCTCTCGTCTGCCGAGGTGCGCAAGAGTCATCCTGCTTTCGTGATCACACCGCAGTGTCCGCCGAAGCAGCAATGGGCCAACACACCATGGGGTAAGGGCTCCTACTCGATTGAAAAAGTAAAGATCTCCAGCGCGATCACATTGGTCCTGGAAATCATCCCCGCGCTACAGGAGGAGTTCAGTATCGACCCCAACAGGATTTACGTCACGGGTCAATCCATGGGCGGATACGGTGCATGGGATATTGTGATGCGCCGACCACACCTGTTCGCGGCCGCAGTCCCTGTCTGTGGGGCCGCAGATCCAACTCAGGCGACAAACCTCGCCCACCTGCCCATCTGGTGCTTCCACGGGGGCAAGGATACGGTTGTGCCGACCTCAGCTTCCCGCGAAATGGACGAAGCCATGAAGCAAGCCGGAAACAAGCAATGGATCTATACCGAGTATCCCACGGTCGGACACGGCGCATCGAAACCGACATGGAAAGAACCAGAGCTTATCCCGTGGCTCTTCAGGCAGCGAAAAGCGGAGCCGACTTCCAAGTAGGTGAAGCTGCGGTACGTCTCGGGGGAGGACGGCCCTGAGGTCCCTATAGGTTGAAAACTCAGCCCCAAATCACGCACCCTTTTTGGAATGCCTATCTCCCACATGCTCTTTAACGGCCCAATGACGGTGGTTCCCGTTGCCCTCTCGTGTTGTGTAGGTACTCAACTACCGTATCCGGATGGCGGTTGGGGTTGGTGGCGCTCTTGGTGGCGACTTGAGTGGTGACGTTGCTGACGGTTGGGAAACCATAGGATTTGATGGCTTTGGCGAGTTGGTCGGCTGAGGCGAAATCGTTGTCGTAGTCTAGTATGGCTGCCAGGGCACGGGCTTGGGCTAAACGTTCGGTGCCATGCTTCTTTTCGAGTTTTTCCCACCGGGCAGTGCGTTCTTCCGGTGAGAGCAGCGGTTTCAGTCTGTACTGGTTTGGGCGGCGCTTCTTGTAGTTCCCCGATGTCGAGATGGGAGAGCGGGTGATCTCAAGAAGATCGAGTCGCTGAAGGCCATTCAAGCCGTC
>JABGOW010000151.1 GCA_018645275.1 Verrucomicrobiota bacterium | reverse complement strand
CAACATTGCGTTTCCATAATCGAACGTATCCCAGTCGTGCTGGATGCCCCACCCTTTGCGGTTTGTATACCAAACCGTACGATCACCATGAGAAAACGTCAGCCCTTTGAAATGAATGTTCTTCGCGGGAATATCGGTTGGCAGGTCGTAGCGAATATCGCCTTCGACTTTAACCATTTCCATCAACTGAGGAGCCATGATGCTTTCTGAAGGCGCGCCCGACGCAGGCCAATAATAGATCTTGCGGGTCTGCGTGTTCACGCACCACTCACCCGGCTTGTCCAGATAATCGATCACATTCTCTACCCAGGCAAATCGATGTTGTTTGCTGCCAAAGGGCAACGCATTCGCTTCAAAGGCCAGGTAGGCGATTTTGTTTTCCATATCCACTGATTCGAGATGAATAAAGTTCAGGGCCCATGGAACAGGATTGAAGAAAACCTCTACGTCAGACAGGTTGGACCAATCCTTAATCTGGTCGTCAAACGGGAACATGCGCAGATGAATACGATCCTTGTGATGGAAAACGTTCATACTATCCGCAAGCTTAATTTCCTTGTTCCCATCCATCTGAAATTGTGCGCTCTTAGCACGAGTCAAACGTTTGTCACCATCGAACAACGACCGGAATGGTTCCAATCCTTTCGGCATATCCGCCACCCACAGCTGATCTTTTGCAGCAGCTGGAGTTCCTTCAGGATAAACCGTTACCTTTTCCCAACCCGTCACGGGAGCGCCCGACGACAACACGGGCAATTCATCTTGGTACGCCTGCCAAACCAACGACTTCCCATCAGCCGGAGAATGCTCCAGTCCTAGCGTCAATGTTTCATCCAGCTGATAGCGTCCGCCACGCAGATTCACAAAAATATCTTCATCACAGCCCTTTTTGAGGAGAGCCGCCACCTCGTTTTTTGCGCGTTCCAAGGTTTGGAACGGTTGCGCCAAATCCCCCCAATTCTGATCACTTCCAGCAGGAGAAACAAAAAGCTCTGCCGCGTGTACTGAAGTTGCCGACAGTAAAGCGGCAATAAACAGCGCATAAATTGTAATGTTCTTCATTTAGACTCTCCTTTTCCTGTTTTGCGTCTTCCTCTATATAGACACCGCTAAAAAAGGTTGTTTTGAGCTATTGCTTCTTCTTTCGCTTCACATTATGTGGCCACGTACCGTCTTTATGCCTCTGCACCACCTGATTTGAAAGTTCCACGGCTTCGGCACGGTCTGCGTCATCATAGTCCCAGAATTTTTCAATCGCCGCATTGTACGCGAACTCCGGGCCATCGACCTTGTACTCTTTGCGCAGCACCTTCAGCTCCTCTTTCAACTCAGCGATCACGCCCGCGTATTCCGGGTTGTCGTAGAGGTTGTTGTCTTCGGACGGATCGTTCTTGAGGTCGTAAAGCTCCCAGGCGGGCGGCGTGTCGGGGGTACGTTCTTTCATGCCGGTGCCGTAGAAATAGATCAGCTTATAGCGCTTGGTGCGGATGGCAATGTGCGCGGGGTTGTCGTGATGCGCCATATGCATCTGATAGTGGTAATAAGCAGCTTTTTTCCAGTCGGCGGGTTCTTTGCCGGTTTCAATGATCGGCTTGAAGCTGTGGCCCTGCATGTAGTCAGGAGTCGGCACGCCGGCGAAATCCAGCATGGTCGGCGCGTAATCGACGTTTTCAACAATGGCGTCGATGCGGGTGCCGGCCGTGTTGGCTTTCGGATAGCGGACAATGAAGGGCATGCGCATCGCCTCTTCGTAACCCCAGCGCTTATCGATGTAGTCGTGTTCGCCGAGGTAGAAGCCCTGATCGCCGGTGTACATGATGACCGTGTTGTCGTAGAGGCCCTCAGCCTTCAGATAATCGATCACACGCTTCAGGTTGTCGTCCACCCCTTTCACGCAGCGAAGATAGGCCTTCATGTAGAGTTGGTAGGTCTGGCGCTTGATCCCATCATCACTCAGTGAGTGGTCGACTTGATCCGCCCACGGCGTGCGCGGATCCTTCGCATAGTTGCGGCGCAGGTTGCGACGGCCGACGGAGGTCCCGACGAAGGGGAGCAGCTCATCGTTGTGGCCGCGCGTGGCGATCGATCCATAGTTCTTGAGATCCCACATATTGGCCGGTTCGGGAATGTTCACATCGTCCAGGTAGGATTCGTAACGCGGTGCATATTCAAAATAATCGTGAGGCGCTTTGAAGTGCAGTTTCAGGAAGAACGGCTTGTTGGGGTCACGCTTTTCCTTGAACCACTCCAGCGCGGAATCGGCGATGCAATCTGTGGAATGCCCTTTCATTTCCACAGCCCCTTTAAAGGTTTTCCAGGCTCTATTTCCCCACGTCATCTGTCGCTTCACAACGCCTTCGGAACCGGTTTCGTAGAAGAAGGGGTCAAAGTAGTCACCCTGTCCCTGCAGCACTTTGTAGTAGTCGAACGTCGAAGGCAGCGCCTTGAGATGCCACTTGCCGATGACCGCGGTCTGGTAGCCCGCCTTCTTCATCTCCTTCGAAAGGTACTGCCGCTCCGGAGGCAGTGGATCATTGAGTGTCGGACATCCGTTGATCGCGCTGTATTGCCCGGTCATGATGCAGGCGCGGCTCGGCGTGCAGATGGCGTTGTGGCAAAAGGCGTTTTCCATCACCACGCCCTCGCTGGCGATCTTATCGATCGTTGGTGTCGGATTCAGTTTCGCCAGGCGGCTTCCGTACACACCGACAGCCTGCGAGGTGTGGTCGTCCGACATTACAAAAAGAATGTTCGGTTTCGCCGCAAATGCAGCGCCCGCAGCCAGCATTCCGGCCAGTCCAATCCAAATCGCTTTTTTCATCTCATCAACTCCTGTTCAAAACTCAACGCTCTCTGCGGCCCATTTTCTCGAAATCGATCCATTCAAATCCGGGAAGCCAACAGGAAGTTGCTTTCCCTAAGTTCCGGACAACCCGTCTGCTGGGCCACGTAAAGTCCCCGATTTGTGACTGGACGATACGCCAAGCCGGGACCCAAGGTCAAGAATTCGGCCGACCGGGGTATGGGTGCAGGTCAGGGTGGGCCACGACGCCCGGTTGAGGGCAATTCACCCCCATTGGGCGCCAGTTTTGAGCAGACCTCTCACGCCGCGAACTCGGGGTCGTTCGCGTAGGCCATGACGGGTTCAGTGTCGTAGTCGGGAAACGGGTCGTCGAAGCAGAGTTCAACGATCCGTTCGCCGCCGTCGGGCGGTGGCGTGCTTGGCGACATCACCATTGAGCCCGACTGGCTCAGCGAGCACATGGGAGTCATGCCGGAAGACTGAGTACGGATCGACCCGGAAGTATGGGCGCAGATCGCGGGCTTCATCGAGCGCCGCGAGGAGATCCGGGTTATCCCTGAGACCGCCAAGCGCCGTCGGCAGCGCTACGTTGACGTATCTGATAATCTAGCGGGTTGGCTTGAGCCCTATGCCCAGAGCTCCGGCCTGGCCTTTTACGCTCGTAAGCCATTCGAGCGAGTGAGGCACGAAGGCAAGATAGGATGGGCACATGACATCTGTCGGCACTCCTACGGATCATACCACCTAGCCATGCATGACAACGCCGCCCTTGCCAGTCTCCAGATGGGCCACCGTGACACCGATGTCCTTTTCGAGCACTACCGAGACCTCGTCACACGCGAGGACGCGCAAAGGTACTGGTCTATAGCGCGTGGGCCCTAGTTGTATGTTCGTTAGGGGGATCAAAGGGGTGCAATGTCGTATGTTCGAAGGATGGGGACGTGTTCCTGAGGGCGGGGGACGGGAGCACAGAAACTGTGCTATGCAATCCCGGTTAGTGATTCTTGACACTGTTGCCTCTGAAGGGCGAGGTCCATGATGCTGGCCTCGGTACTAGGGCAGCGCGGGGCAAGCGAATGCCTGCTTCTACATCAACAGCCTAGAGGGGGGGGGTCAGGTTCGGCCTATGGTTTGGATGAATGTTTCGGGGGGGATTCCGTAGACGCGTTTGAAGACGCGCGAGAAGTGATAGGGATCGGCATATCCGGTTTGCTCGGCAACTTGTTTGATAAGTTGGTCACCTTTGCCAAGCAGTTCAGCCGCCTGGGCCATTTTGAGCCGGGTCAGCAGCTGGAGCGGCGATTCGTCGGCAAAGCGCTTAAACAGACGTGAGAGGTAGGCTTGGTTGATGAAGCAGGCATCGGCTGCTTCGCGAATCGCGTGGAGCTCGAGGAAGTTCTGCTCGATATGCTGTCGGCAGCGCATATAGGTTTGCCAAGCTGGGGAGAAGGCCTCCTGTTGGGGTAGGGCTGTCTCATCAGCATGCAGAATGAGTTGCCTGAGAAGCAGGACGCAGAGTTCGTCACGATGGCGGCTGTCCGTAGCCCCTGTCTGCAGCAAATTCTCAAAGAGGGTCCGCATGCGGAAGGGCTTGGACGCGTAGAGCGGGCAGGGGGTGTCGAACCCGCTGGTCTTGAGTAGCGAGACGAAGCTGCTACCAACAAAATCCACGAAGTGTTTCAGTAGCGGGTGCGCCGGGTCTGTCTGGATCACATGGCTCACCCGTGGGCCATAGCTGAAGATGGTGCCGGGCCGCAGCGGGTAGGTCTCTCCGCCCATCGTGAGTGTGCCACGTCCGGAGGATACAAACTCGAGCGAGAGAAACTTGAAGCCATCGCGCTCGATTCGGTAGGTGGGGGCACACTGTTCGCGTCCACCACAAACGACGATCCCGTCGCTGTCTCTGGGAGGTATCAAATTCAGATAGTAATATTCACCGGAGGTTACCTGTTTAGATATGAATGGTGCTTTGGCGTTGGTCATAGTTCCTACACGGTGTATGAAAACGTAATGAAAGTAAAGTCAAGGATATCCATCACATGGTCAATTTGGTCTATTCCCTAGGAGAGGGGATCGGTGGTAGTCTGAAACCCGTTTGTGATGGCAAGAACCCTAAAAGGAGGAGTAACGATGGCAGATGAACTGAAGAGAACATTCGTATTTGCAGAGGATGGAGTCGACCCCAACATCATTCCTAAGAAAACGCTTAACAACGGCGAGGAAATGCCGGCTGTCGGTATTGGCACCTTCGGTTCAGACCGTTTTAGTAACGTAGAGATTGCCAATGCCGTCGTCGGCGCTGCCGAATATGGTCAGCGCGCCATTGACTGCGCGTCCGTGTATGGTAACGAGAAGGAAATTGGCCAGGCGTTCAAGATCATCCTGGAAGGCGGCGTTCCGCGCGAAGAGCTCTTCGTTACATCCAAGGTGTGGAATGACGCCCATGCCCGCGTTATTGAATCCTGCAAGCAGTCGCTCGCCGACCTGCAGCTCGACTACATTGATCTCTTCCTAGTCCATTGGCCCTTCCCGAACTTCCATGCCAAGGGCGTTGCGGTCGACTCGCGCGATCCGAACGCCAAGCCCTACATCCATGAGGACTTCATGAAGACCTGGGCGCAGATGGAAGAGTTGGTTGATATGGGCCTCGTGAAGTCGATTGGCACCTCCAACATGACCAAGCCCAAGATGGAACTACTGCTTCGTGACTGCAAGATCAAGCCGGCGGTGACCGAAATGGAGTTGCACCCGCACTTCCAGCAGCAGGAGCTGTTCGACTACTACGTCAATGAAGGCATTCAGCCCATCGGCTTCTGCCCGATTGGGTCACCGACACGTCCGGACCGTGACAAGACGGAGACGGATACGGTCGACATCGAGGATCCGGTCGTCAAGAAGATCGCGGAACGACTCGGTGTACATCCGGCCGTTGTCTGCATCAAGTGGGCTGTTCAGCGCGGTCAGATTCCCATTCCGTTTTCAGTCTATGAAGCTGAGTACCAGAGCAACTTGCGCTGCGCGCTACCGGACTATATGCGGATCACGGATGAAGAGATGTCCGAGCTCGCCACGATCGACAAGAAGTGTCGCCTGATCAAAGGCCAAGTGTTCCTGTGGGAAGGTACCGCAGGTTGGGAAGACCTCTGGGACGAGGACGGCACGATTACGAAGTAGTTGCGCGGCAACGTTTCCGGGCCCGGCGTTCGCCGGGTTCCGGACTTCTGCAGAGTAGCATGATTCAATCGAGGAGAGCCACATGAGTGATTCAACCCAAAAAGTTCCTGTGGTGGCAAAGGCCTACCTGGGAACATTCGTCCTTGTCACCAGCCTGTTCGCGCTGTGGGGATTTGCCAATGATATTACCAACCCGCTGGTGGCGGCGTTTAAGGCAATATTCGATAACCTGAGTAACGCCCAGAGTAGCACCATCCAGTTTGCCTTCTACGGCGGTTATGCCACGATGGCCATTCCGGCAGCACTGTTCATTCGCAAGTATTCCTACAAGGCGGGGATCCTGCTCGGTCTGGTTCTGTATGCTACCGGTGCCCTGTTGTTTATTCCGGCAGCGGTTACCATGCAATTCATCTGGTTCCCGCTTTCGCTCTACGTCCTGACCTTCGGTTTGGCGTTCCTCGAAACCACTGCCAACCCGTTTATTCTCTCTTTGGGGGACGAGAAGACCGCCACACAGCGACTGAATCTTGCGCAAGCATTCAACCCAATCGGGTCGCTCACCGGGATGTTCGTGGCCAGCAAGCTGATCCTTGCCAAGCTGTCTACCTCTCAGTTTCGCAACGCGCAAATTGACGCGCATCCGGAATACAACTCCATGCCAGCCGCCGAGGTGAATTCGAAGATCGCCGAAGCTTATGAGGCGTTCAAGGCCGCATCACCGGCTGTTTTTGAGCAGAACCAGATTGCCGACGTGTCGATCATCCGGAATCCGTATGCAATTCTGGGTGTAGTGGTGCTCGTCATGCTTGTTGTTTTCATCTTCAAGAAGATGCCGGTCACGTCCCATAAGGGAGAAGTCCTGCATCCTATTGAAACCGCCAAACGGCTGTTCAGCACCAAGCGCTGGAGAGAAGGGGTTCTCGCACAGACATTCTATGTCGCCGCACAGATCACCTGCTGGACGTTTGTCATTCAGTACGCCATGGCTAACGTGCCAGGCATGACCATGTCGAC
>JABGOW010000314.1 GCA_018645275.1 Verrucomicrobiota bacterium | reverse complement strand
TGCCGCAACAATCTGTGCAACATCGCTGCGGGCTCTGGTCGTCTTGGCCTTCCGCGCCGCTGCAGTCAAGCCGCCCAACATCAGCGCCGCCAACAGCATCACAATGCCCATCGCCACCAAAATCTCAACCAGCGTGAAGCCGGCCCCGGCTCTCTCTCTCTCGCTCATCTTCCCCTCGCCCATATTTCGACTTTCGACTTTCTGCTTCTTCCATCACTCGCTGTAGCTGTCGTTGTGAATGTCATCTCTGTCGCTATTTGCGTCGGGCCCCGTTGACCAAAGATCATAAGAAGAATGCGGAGAAGGACAGCGATACTGGTAGCCCCGCCCCCAGGGATCATCAATGGTCTTAACCGAATTTGTATAGTCGTAGCTCGCCTCCGGCAGCCGGAGGGTATGCCCAGCTCCACCCCCTTCCAGAGTCAGGCCCTCAAGAAAATGGGCCCACCGGCGCTTGGCATTGATGTCCCGCTCGGTATCCGCATCGTACCAGTGCGGCTGAGCCCCACGCTGGCGCAGGTAGAGATAGGAAACGAGACCATAACGATAACCAACACACCCCCAGCTCGACTGATACTGATTCGCTGGAGTCGGCACAACCCGCACTTCTGCATCGGTAACGAATCGTGTCGAACCGGGACCGTTCGCCGCCAGGAAGGAAACCATGCCTGCCGGCTGAGAGCCCGCATTCTCGTACTCGTAGGAATTCCCGTTGGTGGGAGGATAAATGCCATACTCAGAATAGAATTCGGTCAAGGCGTGCTGAATGTTCTCAATGTCCGCGATGGCTCTTGCCCTGGCCGCCTTGTTGCCAATCATACCAGCCACTTTGAAGAGCATCCCTGAGAGCACCAGAATGATGAGAATCACCACCAGCAACTCAATCAGCGTGAAGCCCTTCCTACAATTCAGACGCTTTTTCATCGACTCACCTCCAGTGATATAAGCCTAACACAAACCACCCGCCAGCACCAGCCCTGCCTGCCCCCAGGGCAAACGCATGAAGACACCGCTTCGCGCCCAAACTCCCGAATCTCAAATTTTGAATTTCGACTCTCGAATTTCTGCTTTCGAATTTCGACTCTCTCCTACGTCATCTCGCTGATGATCGAGATCAGCGGTACAAACATCGCAATAACGATGGTACCAATGATCAGCGCAAGCAGCACAATCATGATCGGTTCGATAATGGAGGTCATGCCCTCCACCGCGTTATCGACCTCTTCATCGTAGTTGTCGGCAATGCGGACGAGCATTTCAGGAAGCGCGCCGGTCTCTTCACCCACGTCAACCATGCTGACAACCATTCCCGGGAATACGCCGCACGATTCCATGGGGGTAGCCATCGATTCCCCCTCTTTGACAGCATCATGCACGTCCTGAATGGCATTGGAAACGACACTGTTGCCGGCCGTATCCCGGACGATGCTCAGCGCCTGGAGTACGGGAACGCCGGAACCCATCAGCGTGCCCAATGTACGCGCAAATCGAGCAATGGCGCCCTTTCGAAACAGCCCACCGAACGGAGGCACCTTGAGTTTGATATTGTCCAGAATGACAGCGCCCTGTGGAGTCGCTTTTAGCACCTTGAAGAGAATGACCGACCCAAAGATCACGCCAAGAATCAGATACCAGCGGTTTGCAATCAGATTGCTGAACCCGATCACAACCTGCGTGAGTCCGGGAAGCGCCTTTCCTCCAAGCAAATCATCAAAGATGGCGGCAAAGCGAGGAATGATGAAGATCATCAAAAAGGTAAGAATGCCGAGCGCGGCAACGAGAACCACGACGGGGTAGACCATGGCGCTCTTGATCTTTGCCTTGATGCGTTCAGCCTTCTCCTGAAATTCAGCCAGACGCGTCAGCACCTCTTCAAGAACACCGCCGGCCTCACCGGCCCGCACCATGTTCACGTACAGGTTGTCAAATATGTGGGGGTACTGCCCCAGCGCTTCGGAGAAGGTACTACCACCCTCGACGGACTCCCCCATCCCTGCCAGCGCCTCGCGCAATCCCTTGCTTTTCTCCTGTTTCAGTAGAATGCGTAACCCACGGAGGAGGGGCAGACCGGCATCAATCAACGTGGCAAGCTGGCGTGTGAATACCATGAGGCGCTTGGGCTTTACACGCGGTTTGAACAACGATGACAACTGGAACCCCTGACCGGAACCCGTAGACGACTGCCTGGCTGGTGCGTTCGTACGCTTCTTCGAACGAGCACCCCCGCCCACCTCAGAGACTCGCGTCGGAAACATCCCTTTTGCCCGGATGGCGTTTACCGCCTGCGCCTGGCTGTCGGCATCGATCACGCCTTCGGCTTCGGTCCCATTCCCGTCCATCGCGACGTAGCGAAATCTTGGCATATCATTCCTCCATTTTCTGGTTCGACGTTACCACGGGCAGAAGCAAAAGGCATACAAAAAAAGGAGCGCTGAGGATGATTCCTCAGCGCTCCTTTCGAAACCTCTCGAACAAGGTCTGTACGACCTGTCTACTCCGTCTCGGCGGCCTCAACAGGTGCAGCGGCCGTTGCAGGGCCAACCCACTCGATAATCGCCATTTCCGAGCTATCACTACTGCGACGGCCCAGCTTCATGATACGCGTGTAGCCACCGGCCCGGCCCGCACAGATCGGGACGATATCGGTGAACAGTGAACCCACCGCGTCCTTCTGCCGAAGCAGAGACTGTGCCCGACGACGAGCAGCAACGGTATCACGACGGGCAACTGTAACCATCTTCTCAGCGAAGGATCGGGCGAGTTTCGCCTTAGCCAACGTGGTCTTGATACGCCGTTCTTTGATCAGATTGCAAACGAGGCTGGCCACCAGGGCTTTCTGGTGTGCCGAGGAACGCCCCAACTTCTTAGCTTTAACGCGATGCCGCATGACTAAATCCTGTCTTTAGTTCTCACTCGGGGAATCGATCAGGCTCGTGTCAAAAGCAACACCAAGCCCCAAACCAAGTTCCTCAAGCTTACTCTTAATTTCGTTGAGCGACTTCTTTCCGAAGTTACGGTACTTCAGCATATCAACCTCGGTCTTCTGAGCAAGCTCACCCACCGTAGTGATGTTCGCATTGTTCAGACAGTTGGCTGCACGCACGCTCAGCTCAATCTCATTCACACTCATGTTGAGCTTACGCTTCAGCTCTTCGCGCTGGGCGTCGATCTCTTTTTCGTTCTCCTCGAACTCAACAACATCCTTGTCGTAGTTTACGAAGACATCAAGGTGATGGCGCAGAATGGCCGAAGCCAGCGTCAAAGCATCATCTGGAGAAACCCGACCATCGGTCCAGACATCAATGATAAGCTTGTCGTAATCCGTCCGCTGTCCAACACGCGTGTTCTCGGTCTTGAAGTTGACACGACGAACGGGAGAGAAGGCAGCATCCACAGGGATCCGGCCAATCTCAACCTGCGGGGCTTTGTTCCACTCCGCCGGGCGGTAACCGCGACCGATCTCAATCTCAAGCTCCATGTTCAGGACGCCGCCATCAGAAAGCGTGGCGATGTGCATCTCGGGATTCAGGATCTCACCGTTGCCACCCGTGTCAATGTCACCAGCCGTCACGGCTCCAGGGCCCTTGACGCTGATCTTCATCTTCTTGGATTCACGCACATACATCTTCAGCAGAACCTGCTTCAGATTGAGAATGATGTCCGTAACGTCCTCAACGACACCCTCCATTGCGCAAAACTCGTGGTCTGCACCCTCGATCGTGACCGCCGTGATGGCAGCACCTTCAATGGATGAGAGCAGGACACGCCGTAGCGAATTCCCAATCGTGCGACCGTAGCCAACCTCAAAGGGTTCTGCAACGAACTGCGAATATGTCCCCGTAGCCGTGGCCTCGTCTTTCACGACCCGCTTTGGCATCTCAAATCTACTGACTCTCATCGGCATCGTTACCATCCTCTTGGTAGAATCGGGGGCGTTGCGTGACGCCCTCCGGTAAAGTTAAAGAAGCTCTCTTAAACAGCAAACCCTATTGCGTTACACACGCCGACGTTTACGAGCGCGGCAACCATTGTGCGCGATCGGGGTAACGTCTTTGATCATTGAAACACCCATGCCAGCCGACTGAATGCCGCGGATTGCGGACTCGCGACCAGCACCAGCGCCTTGAACACGAACTTCGACCTCGTGCATTCCCTTTGCCACAGCACCGCGAGCCGCCTCTTGGGCAACCAGCGTTGCGGCGAAAGCCGTGCTCTTGCGAGAGCCCTTGAATCCAGCACGTCCTGCACTGCTCCAAGAGACAACACCACCGCGGGGATCTGTAATCGAAACCTGCGTGTTGTTGAAGGTGGCCTTGATATGTGCAATGCCAACCGGAACGTGCCTTCCGTGCCGACCGCGACGCTTTTCCACCGGAGGGGCTGCGGGAGCCGGTGCCGCTTCACTTGCAGGTGCAGCATCCTTTGCCTCTTCCGCGGCAGGTGCAGCATCCTTTGCCTCTTCCGCGGCAGGTGCAGCATCTTTTGCCTCTTCCGCGGCAGGTGCAGGGGTCTCGACTTCTGGTGCAGTCGCGGGCGCGGTGGCTTCAGCAGCCTTCTCTTCCGGCGCGCTTTCTGCTGCTTGCTTTTCCAATTCCTCGGCCATACCTATCACTCCTCGGTGATCAGCCAGTCCCTCGTTGCGACTGGCCACACTATCCTATTCAAATCACTAGCTCTTGGCAGCAGCGCGTGCCTCTTTACCACGTACTGCACCCACGGTACGCCGCGGACCCTTACGCGTTCTCGCGTTCGTGCTCGTGCGCTGTCCCCGTACCGGCAATCCACGACGGTGGCGGAGCCCACGATAACTTCCAATACTGATCAGGCGACGGATGTTTCCCGTCACCTCGCGGCGAAGATCTCCCTCGACACGATATCCTTCCTGAATCACGTCCAGGAGCTTACGCAGCTCGTCGGGGTTCAGATCGTCTGCCTTGGTGGCAGGATCCAATCCCGCCTTCTCGATGATCTCTCTAGATATGGCCGGACCAATCCCATAAATGTAACGCAGCGAATATTCAATGCGCTTACGACCCGGAATATCGACACCCAGTAACCTCGGCATCCTGACTCTCCTTCACTCTCTCGACACCAAAACAGCCGCCGGTAAATCCACCGGCGCGTCTACTTAGCGATTGCTTAATCCCAACAACAACGTGCGACTACCCTTGGCGTTGCTTGTGGCGCGGATTCGTACAAATGATGCGTACTACACCCTTGCGCCGAATCACCCGGCAATGCTCACACATTCTTCTGACAGAACTTCGTACTTTCATATCTTCACCCTAACCATCACAAAAAGCTGCTTAGATTAGCTTCTTGCTATCATCAAGTCCACAACAAAATCTACGTCTTCGTGAGAATTTCAACCTCACCATCGCGTATTGCCACCGTGTGCTCGAAATGCGCCGACGGGAGCCGATCTTTTGTCAAGACCGTCCAGCCATCCTTCTGCACCTCAACATCCGCACGCCCCGTATTCACCATGGGCTCAATCGCTAACGTCATCCCAGCTTTCAGCAACGGCCCTCGCCCCTGCTTCCCAAAGTTCGGCACTTGGGGTTCTTCGTGCAAATCCCGCCCTATCCCGTGCCCGACAAAGTCACGAACGATCGTGAAGCCGGCCGCTTCCGCGGTACGCTGGATCGCGTGTGACACATCACCCAAACGCTTTCCCACGCATGCCTCAGCCAATCCCGCCTCAAGCGCTCGCTGGGTTGTCCTCACGAGCTTGATAACCGCAGGGTCCGTCACGCCAACCATCACAGTCGTGGCCGTATCTCCATAAAAACCATCAATCAAGACACCAACATCAAGGCTCACGATGTCGCCCATCTCAATCCGCCTCGGCCCGGGTATTCCATGGACCACGGCGTCATTCACCGAAACACAAATCTGACCGGGAAACCCTCGGTATCCCAGAAAAGCACTTTTTCCACCAGCCTTCCGAATCAGCTCATCCGCATACTCACCCAGCTCAGCTGTGGTGACGCCCGGACTGGCCTTTGCTGCAACCTCATCTCGAACGCGAGCTGCAATCCCATTGCTCACCCGCATCCGTTCCAGATCCTGATCTGATTTTATGACGATCATACCCGCCTGCTTCGGAACCTGTTGAGCGATCAAAAGAGGGAGCGTGCAGTTCCCTAGCCTCGACGGCCGCGAATTCTGCCCTTCTTCAGGAAGCCGTCATAGTGACGCATCACGAGATGCGACTCGATCTGGCGCATGGTGTCTAAGGTCACGCCAACAATAATGAGCAGACTCGTGCCACCCATGAAACCGGCAACTAACCCGGGGACATCAAAATACTGCGAAAGGACGCTCGGGAGCACCGCGATTGCCGTCAGGAACAGCGCTCCAACCAAGGTCAACCGAGTCATGGTCTGATCCAGGAAATCCGCAGTTGGACGACCGGGACGAATACCAGGAACATAGCCTCCGTTACGCTTAAGATCGTCTGCGATCTGGAGCGGGTTGAACTGCGTAGCGACCCAGAAATAGGAGAAAAACAGAATGGTCAGGCCAAACATGACCAAGTAGAGAGGCTGTCCCATCTGGAGCATGCTGCCGATCGTACGGGTTGCCGGAATCTTAAGCAGCAGCGCCGCCGGAAACATCAAGATGGCTGACGCAAAAATGATCGGCATGACGCCCGAGTAGTTAATGCGCAGCGGCATGAATGTATTCTGTCCGCCATACACTTTTTGGCCTACGACACGTTTTGTCGTATGAATCGGGATCTTGCGCTGCGCCTGCGTCAGGGCAATGGTTCCAGCCGTCACGAGGAAGACCATCGCCACGAGACCGATCAGTTCAAAGATGCCGAACTGCGCCGGCCCACCGATGCCCGTGAACATGTTGACGCCCTGGGCAATAGCTGCGGGCAATCGGCTCACAATGTTGATCGTAATGACGATCGAGATACCGTTTCCAATGCCGCGCTCGGTCATCTGCTCACCCAACCACATCATGAGCATGGTGCCCGTTGTG
>JABGOW010000076.1 GCA_018645275.1 Verrucomicrobiota bacterium | reverse complement strand
CAGCGGGACCTCGCCCCCAGCCAGCTTCTGAGCAGCATGGCTCGAAGAGCAACGCCGCATGCCTGGCAGCGGGACCTCGCCCCCAGCCAGCTTCTGAGCAGCATGGCTCGAAGAGCAACGCCGCATGCCTGGCAGCGGGACCTCGCCCCCAGCCAGCTTCTGAGCAGCATGGCTCGAAGAGCAACGCAATATGCCTGGCAGCGGGACCTCGCCCCCAGCCGGCTTGCCCGGCTGGCGCGAAAGACTCCCGCTCTCGGTGCCTGACCGCACTCTCCCCTCTCACTCAGACTGTCACCATCCCCTCCCACGGCGAAATACGCGTGGACTGGAACGTACGCGCCATACGCGAAGGCGAAACCACCGTGCGCATGAAGGCGCTGACAGATGAAGAATCTGACGCCATGGAGATGTCCTTTCCCGTCTATGTGCATGGCATGCTCAAGACGGAGTCCTTCAGTGGAGTCATTCGCGCGGAAGGTCAGAAGGCCTGTGTCGAACTACGTGTGCCCAAAGAGCGCCGTATCGAGCAGACCCGCTTGGAGGTCCGCTACTCCCCCACCCTCGCCGGCGCCATGGTCGACGCGCTCCCCTATCTGGTGAGCTATCCCTACGGCTGCACCGAACAGACGCTCAATCGGTTCCTGCCAACGGTGATCACACAGCGCATTCTCAAGGACTCAGGCCTTGATCTCGCCGCCATTCGCGAGAAGCAAACCAACCTGAATGCGCAGGAAATCGGAGACGACGAAGAGCGAGCCAAACAATGGAAGCGGTGGAAGTGTGATCCCGTCTTTGACGAGGATGAAGTTTCGAAGATGGTAGGAGAGGGCGTCAACCGCCTAATGTCTATGCAGAATGCCGATGGCGGATGGGGCTGGTTCTCGGGCTACCGTGAGCGCTCCTACCCGCACACAACCGCCACGATCGTGCATGGGCTGCAGATTGCCAAACTCAATGGTGCCGCCATCGTCCCCGGGGTGACAGAAAACGGTTTAAAGTGGCTCCGCAAATACCAGGATGAGCAAGTAGCCCGACTCACCAAGCGCATCACAGACGACCATCCACGCAAGCGCCATGCCGACAACATGGACGCGTTTACCTTCATGATTCTCGTGGATGCCGGCATTGTGAACAAAGAGATGTGTCGATTCCTGTACCGCGATCGCAGCGAACTCTCCGTTTACGGCAAAAGCATGCTCGGGATGGCGCTGCATCGACTCGACAAGCCAGATGAGCTCGCCATGATCATGCGCAACATTGAACAGTACCTGGTTGTGGACGATGAGAATCAAACCGCCTATCTCGATCTCCAGAACGGTGGCTACTGGTGGTGCTGGTATGGCAGCGAATTTGAAGCCCACGCCTACTATCTCAAGCTCCTTGCCGCCACGAATCCCAAGAGCGAGAACGCTGCGGGATTGGTGAAGTACCTGCTGAACAATCGCAAGCATGCCACCTACTGGAGCTCCACACGCGACACGGCGCTCTGCATAGAAGCCCTGGCGGACTACCTCCACGCCAGCGGAGAGGATATGCCGGACATGACATTGGAGATCTTCGTGGATGGGCACCGCAAGAAATCTGTCGTCATCAATGCCGACAATCTGTTCAGCTTCGACAACAAGCTGGTACTGAAGGGGGATGCCCTCAGTGCTGGTGATCACACCGTTGAGCTTCGCCGCACAGGAACCGGACCTGTCTATTTCAATGCCTACCTGACGAACTTCACCCTCGAAGACCCCATCACCAAAGCCGGCCTCGAGATCAAGGTCGAGCGCAGCGTCTACCTACTGGAGCGTGAGGAGAAGACGGTTGCAGTATCGGGCGCCCGCGGACAGGCCTTGAATCAGCGGGTCGAGAAATACAAACGCGTACCACTGGCCAACCTTGCTTCCGTCAAGAGCGGTGACCTCGTTGAGATTGAACTCGAGATCGAAAGTAAGAATGACTACGAGTACATTCTATTCGAAGACATGAAAGCAGCAGGATTCGAGCCCGTGGATGTGCGTAGCGGATACATTCCCAACGACATCGGGGCCTACGTTGAGTTCAGGGATGAGCGCGTGGCCTTCCTCGTACGCCAGCTCGCCCGCGGCAAGCACAGCGTCTCCTACCGACTGAGAGCCGAGATCCCGGGAACCTACAGTGCCCTGCCAACACGGGCCAGCGCCATGTATGCCCCGGAATTAAAGGCCAACTCAGATGAAATCAAACTGACCGTCACCGACGATTAGTAGCCAATTCTCCTGCTGAATCGACGGTGTCCCATAGCAATGGAGGTGGCCCGCCCCCAGGCCGCTTCTACTGGACCGACCTTACGCCAAGGCGGAGCATGACAACAAACCCTAGGAATCTGTCATCCTGAGCTTGTCGAAGGATCTCCCGCCTGCCCCTTCATTCAGTCTTTCACCATTCCCGCCCTCTCACTTTCCACTTTCCTCTTCGCCCTCGCGCCCTTAGAGTCCTGTCCCATGCATGCCATACAGGAGATTTTGGGTCAGGGCTTCATGATCACTGGGTTTGTGATGATCATGATGCTCGTTATTGAGTATCTCAACGTCTTGACGCGGGGGAACTGGGACCGGGTCATTGCCAAGTGGGGGATCGGGCAGTCATTCCTCTGCTCCTTTCTTGGAGCAACCCCCGGCTGTCTCGGGGCCTATGCAGTGGGCAGTCTCTACATCCACCGTGTTGTCGGCATCGGTGCGCTTACGGCAACCATGGTGGCCACCTGCGGCGATGAAGCCTTCGTCATGCTCGCCCTATTTCCAAAGACCGCTCTGATCATCTTTGCCGCCCTCTTTGCAGGGGGCGTCCTGACCGGCATTGCTGTGGATATGATCCAAAGGAGCAGAACCTCCAACCCGCAGCCAACACTGACAGACATGGTTTCCGCGCATCCCGAGGATCCGCGTTGCACCCCATTCTCGGCCCGGGAGTTCTTGAGCCAGTGGAAGAACTGCTCGCCTCAGCGAGGATGGCTTACGCTCTTCCTCGCGCTCTTTCTGGGCGGCATCATTTCCGGAACCATCGGGCATGATCACGCGTCACACGAACAAGCCTCCGAGCCATCAGTTTCCGTCGAACATCATGATCACGGAGCCCAATGCACCCACGGGGCGGCCGATGAGACGCAGCTGGGCGAATGGGACTGGGTTCGCATCACGCTGCTGGCGCTTGGATTGATTGCACTGGTAATCGTGGCAACCGTGCCAGACCACTTTCTGGATCAGCATCTATGGCACCATCTCGTAAAGATCCATGGATGGCGGGTTCTACTCTGGACGATGGGTGCAGTAGCCATCACCCACATGCTGGTCAACAGCATGGACGTCACAGAACTCCTCGCCAACCACAAGCTCCCGATTCTGCTCACCGCGTGCCTCATCGGGGTACTACCCTCGTCTGGCCCGCATCTGGTCTTCGTGACGCTCTACGCAGAGCAGGCGCTCCCCTTGAGCGTGCTGGTCGCCAACTGCATCATTCAGGATGGACACGGGCTGATCCCAACCCTTGCCCACTCCCGACGCGCCTTCTTCGGCATCAAGGCCTTCAAGTTCGCCATCGGTCTCGGCCTCGGCCTACTCGGACACGCCATGGGCTGGTAGCGACTCCCCAAACGCTGGAACATTGCGGAACATGTTATTCCGCCTACCGCCCTACAGAACGAATATTGCTGCAAAGATGGAGGTGGCCCGCCCTCGGGCCGCATTCCGGGGCGAGGGCGCCCCGGCTCCATTGCTTCAGAAGGACGCGACTCTCGCTATTGTGCAGGTCCAAGTGTTTGACCCGCCCTTCCTTACGGCCCTACATAGGGAGCAATGACGCGGTAGAAGAGATTGGATGGAGCCGCATTGGTGTCGGTCGCCATATTCCCCGTTACCTCAGACCCAGCGTTGCTCCACGTCAGGTTCGTATCCGCCAAGTCAGCACGGTACTGTAACTGATAGATCACACGATCCTCTGCATCCCAGTAGACCGTTGCCGTATCCGTTGTCGCGACCAGTGACACATTCGTGATGGAGAAGTCCGGCAGCTCCGAAACGACCAGATCCCCGGCGTCGGCCGCATTGTACTCATCGCCATCGTGGTCGCCGTAGACCCAGGCTTCACCATTGAACGAATAACGGTAGGCGTAGTCATAGACTCCAGTGCTACCGACGGTAAGTTGCGCCATGTACTCATCATTGGCGTTGGTCTGCCCGGCATTGTACGCCGCGACATTCCATACCCATGTTCCATCGCTTGGCGCATAGGTTCCATCCAGACCATACCCGATTTCAGCAACGACACCTGCGGCCTGTCCCGCGCCCGGCGTATTGCCGCTCCACCAGCACTGCCCGTATATCATCTCTGAGGAGGTACCAATAATGGCTGTTGTGGCTGTTGGATACTGCACATTGCACCAGATCCCGTTGGTTACTGAAATGGCGTGATCCTCGACCTCTCCATCCGCTGCGCCTCCGATCGGCGCAAGGCCGCCGGCACTGCTGATGCGAGCACGGGCGAATGTAACCCCCAAGTGGGCGTTCGTCGGCACCGTGATCGGGCGGGTGTACGATCCATCACCCAGGGAGGAGTTGTCCACCAACTCGCCTGGATCAGCAAACCTGCCGTCCTGATCCCAGTCTATCCAGAGCTGGAAGACGCCGCCACCACCATTCACTTCCATGTTGTAGGTTGTGGTAGCCCCCCGTGGCAGCGAGGACCCCGTCGCAATCCAAACACCACGTTCATCGTCATTGCCGTCATAGTCATCACCCAAAGCGCCCGTATGCGGCTGTCCGTCAGCCTCAACGTCCGGTGCGCTATTCGTGTCGCCCAGCCAGGGGCCGGGATTCTGGAGCCAATGATAGGCTCCGGTTGAAGTAGCAAGCGTTCCATAGCTGTCGGGTGCATCGCCCCAGTCATAAGCACTCTCAAGCTCGCTAATCGTCCAGGCGTAGTCTTCCACTTCCCCATCGGGAGCATACCCCGTGGTCATCGTGATTCCTGGCACGGTGCAGAAGCGGACACGGGCGTAGACAGTACTGACCGGCACGGCAGTTCCGGGAACTGCGAACGTCAGGCGATTCGCCCCGAGCACAACGGGGGCATCAAGATGAACATGCTCACCGGCTTGCCACCAGGTGCCATCTTGATCGAGATCCACCCACATATTGACGAACCCAGGTGTCGTAACCGTCACATCCACGAAAGCCAGGTGTCCCGGATAAAGCGGTGTCACACGAACCACCCCATCTTCATCATCCGGGATGCCGTTATTGTCGTCAAGAAGCGCCCCCAGGAACGGCTGCCCATCAGGCTCCGCGTCGATCGCCGACCCCATCATCACGCCTGACACAATGGAATGCCGCGCGCCATCGCTGACAAAGAGCAGTGTTTCATAGTTGTGGGTTATGCCATCAAACGGCGCATCCCCGAAATCCAGTTCGTCTTCATTGTGGAAGACAGACACATCGCTGCTGCGCTTCGCCGACTCGCCCCCCTCTGCGTACGGATACGGGCTGCCTGGATCCAAGGCCAGGGTGTCAATCCACGTACTCACTTTCAAAGACGTTGTGCGATTCATGAGAATGTCGAGACTTTGAGCTTTGGAAAGCGCGATCGCCATGTTGCGCGGATCCGCCACCGGAATACCTCCCGGCACAGCAAACATGAGGACTCGCGTTGCCGAGCTCCCCTGAGGAATATCACCAAAGTCCCAAGTCGGCACGTGATAGTTCCCGGTGCCACCGTCAACGTCCTGCTGCTCCATATTCCAGCAGTACCAAGCAAGCTGATCTTCATTGAGGGCGTAGATGTCCGAGCCCACACTGGGAAAATAGGGGCCTCCCCATGTCTGAGGAAACGCAGGATCAAGCATCGAGACGGCGAATTCGGCAGTCAGCTTGGTATCCCGCAACGTCCCGCTGTACCACTTCTCCGGATCATTGTTAACCTCTTCGTGGCTGTTGGTGCCGGCCATCCAAGGTGTGACATCATAAGAGGTGTCATTGTAGATCGTTGCCGTGATATCAAAATTTGTGATGGTGCCGAGAGCATCGGCATCGATTCGCGTAACCGTGCCCGAGATCGCAAGGTGTGACATGCTACCGCCACCGAAGCCAATCATATTGTCATGGAACTCGTGCGTGCGGTACTCCTCAAGCCCGGAGGCAATATCCAGAAACCACTGGCCATTGGTGGCCGCAGCATCCTGATTCGGCCCAGTAAAGGGATACGGCCCCGTCACGGGCGGCTTCGTTACAGGCAACGAGGGCGCCGCAGATGCCACATTCAAGCCAACGATGGACAGAAACAAAACACACAGAACACCAGCAAACAGACACGACTTCATCACGACCTCCTCTTTGAGGGCTGCCGCCTCAAGAAACTCACCTGTTACTAGCGGCCAACCTTAGCGATATTTTATGCCTACCCGGCTCAGGGGTCAAGACCACCATTCAAAAAAAAGAGTCATTTTTTTCTTTTTCTCCCTCAGCCGGACGGAGTAGAATGATCTCGTGTAGAGGGGACGCGTTATGAACATACTCATCCTTGACGACAACGAGAGCTTGGCCACGGCTCTGAAGGGCATCCTGCAGGGCAATGGACACCACGCCGACTCAACGACCACCGCAACACGGGCGCTCGCCATGATTCGCGAGAAACCCTACGACCTCATTCTTCTCGACTACAAGATGCCGACCAATGACGGAATATGGTTCATGAGTCAGGCAAGTATTCCAAGATCAACCAAAGTTCTGCTCATGACCGCCTATGTGCATCGCAACGTGATCAACACCATGTTCAAGCTGGGTGCTTGCGGCTACATGATGAAGCCCTTCGATGAAGAGGAACTCCTCCGAAATCTTGACTTCTTCCTGCCAGATCACACCCACGCTCCCGCCGCCGCATAGCCCCCAGTCACTTTGCACCACGGCAATCCCCAGCCCCCAGCGAGCTCACCTCTTCGGGCAAGCGTCCGCCCAACGCCCCAACCCCCAGCGAGCTC
>JABGOW010000124.1 GCA_018645275.1 Verrucomicrobiota bacterium | reverse complement strand
AGAAGTTCCGTCATTATTTCCACTGTAGCGTACTCCAATGCTGGCGTTGGCCTTGTGCTTGGAGAAGACGAGCGCTTTGATCTGGGCATTCGGGTGCGGCACCTCTCCAACGGTGGAACCGAAGATGAGAACTGGGGCATCAATCACTACATGATTCGAGCCGCTATCCGCATCTAGCCCAGGGCTTCAGCCTTTCTCCGTCCGAACGTAGGCGCCCTTCCAGATTCCTGGAGGGGGGGTCTTCTGATACTGGCGTGCCAGTCCAAGCAGGAATGCCGCTGGACCATCTTCATAGGTCTGGAGAATCGCTTCGAGCGTCGCAATGCAGCAGGACCATTCTGCATCGTAAAAGGCTTGGCGCGCCTCGTCATACTGCCGGCGCAGATCCAGCACGCCCTCATCAAGCTCTCCCCGTTTTCCCAGAAGTTCATAAGCCGTCACGACCTGCTCGCGACCTGAGACCATGATTCGACAGACCTCTCGCGTTTCAAGTTGCTCTGAAACCAGTCGTTCGGTCGCTTCTCCAATGAGAATATCCGTTCCAAACTCTCGATTTGCAGGCTCTAGGCGCGAGGCAAGATTCACAGGGTCCCCGAGCACCGTGTACTGAAACTTTCGCTCTGAACCCATGTTGCCGGCGGTGACCTCCCCAGAGTTTATCCCCATTCTCACGCGCAAGCGAAAACCGTAGTCGGTTTCAATCGCCTCATTCAGAGCTCTAACCTTGCGCTGCTGCTCCAGCGCTGAAAGGCACGCCTTCAAGGCGTGATCTCGATCCGCGTAGGGCGCCCCCCACACGGCCATCACACTATCTCCGACATACTTATCGAGATACCCCCCCCACTCCAGGACGCTATCCGTGACAGGGGTAAGATAGGCATTCAGAAGCTGAATGAGTTTCTCCGGGGAGAGTCGCTCGCTTAGATTGGTGAATTCGACAATATCAGAAAACAGGACGGTTGCATGTGCAGCATGTCCCTCAAGTGAAAAGCTCTCAGGGTGATCTTCAAGGAAACTGAGAACGCGGCCAGACACCATCGTAGAGAACATACCACGAATCCGACGTCGAGCCCTCGATTCTGTGAGATAGCGAAACGAAAGCACCCAGAATACAGAGGTCACGATAAAGATGACAGGGGCCACGATCGGCAGGGCTATGGCACCGAAATGGAGACCGCCGTAAGCGAGTGCACCGTACGCGAGGAGGAGAAGAAACGCCGCAAGAACCACCCGCGCCCCACGAATAGCGAGACAGATTAAGGCGAACATGACCCAAACGCCGATCATGACCCCCAATCCCATACCGAATGTCACGGGCTGAAGAAAGGAGCGGGTCAGAATATCGTTGATCGCCGTCAATTGGGCGTAGACAAGCGGCGTGTTTGCATCAATCGGAGTCGGCCCAACATCAACCCCCGTCACCGTTACCCCCACGACAGCAATCCGATCACGCAGCAGGCCACACCACCGCTTAGCCAGAGCGACACGTCCTGCCTCCGTTACCTTGGCTTGGTCGGGGGCAAGGCGCACAAAACTCACGGCCGCGAAGTCCTGCAGTCGCCAGCGATAGTTCAGTCGCATCCGCCCCAGAGCATCTATGGGGATGTGGTAGGACTCGCCCCGCGAGCGCACGACGATCTCTCTGCCAAAATGGACATCAATCGTATCAGCATCCATGGGAAAGGAGTCGATACCAAGGTGCAGAAGAACACTCAGGAGCGAAAAGGACGGAACGAAAACGCGGCTCGCCGGAGATTGGGGAGAAGGTTCGCAGGAGAATCCGACGACCAGGGGAACGCTACGGACGACGCCATCCACGTCTCTGGGAATATTCAACGAACCCAGGTACGTATAGTCCCAAAGGTCGGAAGTGGGGAGGTTCGCATTCGGAGAAGCCTCGTATCGGTCCCGCTCTACTTCAGAGCGAAAGTGTATGCATGATTCCGGAATGGCAATATCGGAGAGATAGGCAACCCCCGATTCCATCGCCTTGCCTCCAGCAGACCAGGAAGGAATCTCAATGGCCTGCGGGTCGACCCACCCTCCTCTGAGATTAAACCCCAGCACAGATGCAAACCGGGAATCCTCCCACACGCTGGCGAAGCCATGGGCCAACGCAATGTTGCCCTGCTCAACGACAAGCTGACTCAGATCAGAAAGGACTGTGTCGGAAACGCAGTCAACAGCCTCCGAGGCGAGCTCGGACAGCGCATCGGCAAGAGGCCCCGTGCGCGCCGGGGTCTCCGAGATGCGTGCAGCATTCCGGCTCCGGGACCCTTGCGTGTCCTTAAAAATGACGTCATACGCAAGAACAGAGGGCCTGCAATAGGCACGAACAAACCGAAGGTGGTCTAGGAAAGGCTCTCGCGACAACCATCGACCCGCCCCATATCGCCCCAGGGCATCCTCAGTCTTCTGGTCAATGGCCAGCAGCACCAAGTCCCGCGTGTCTGCCCGGCTCGAGTCGGGGGTCCAGCGGAGACGCCAACGCATGCGCAAATCAACCGTCATCGCCTCAATAGGCTGCAAGTACGTCCATCCACCCATAACAATGGCAGCAATGAGCAGTGGGACCCCCACTACGGCAATGAGACCGGAACGCCTGCGAAATCGACCTTCACTCACGCTATTCACCCCCTGTTTGGATACAGTATGATATACCACTACCCCTCTGCTGATGCGACTGATTTCCCACGCATAGCGCCTCACACGCTCAGCTCCTACATCTCAGGTCGTTTGACCAAAGAAGAGGAGAGAAGCAATCGAGGCTGAGAGCTTGACTTTACGTGAGGCCCTGAGATACGCTCTGATAAGTTCATATTACAAACAATCGGGAGGTCCGTAATGAAGATTCGTGGGTTAGGGCTAGTCATTCTTGTTCTCGTGGTTGCCGCAATTGGCACCAATGCGCTGGCGAACTTTGAACCGCTGTTCCGCGTCATCAAAGTGACGGGCGAGTGCACGGTTAAACTACCAGACGGGGATGCGTTCGTTCCCGCCGAAGAATCGAAGGCTTACCCATACGGCACCGCTGTGCGCACCGGCATGCGTTCCAGCCTTGTCATCATCTTCTCTGAAGGAAACCTATGCCGCGTGCTTGCCAATGCAAACCTCACCATGAGCGAGGGCATCAGCAACAAAAAGCTCAAGATTATTCGCCTCAATGAGGGCGAAGTCGAAGTTGAGCTCCTCGAGGACTTCCACACCGACGGAAATGCGCTCAATGTTGAGACGGCAACAGCCATCTGCGGCGCGATCGGCTGCAAATTCCGAGTTGCATCCAAGACCGAAGCCGACCTACGAATCATCATTGTTCGCGTGATCGAAGGCCTGATCCGTATCCACGGCGAGAATTTTGCCGCAACAGAGTTGGCCAAGGACGATTGGCTTTCGCTGCTCAGTCCGCCAGACCGCTCATTCCTTCGTCTTAAGACAATGAAAGGCGAGTTTGACATCACCATCAAAGATGAAGATGGCAATGACAGAAACGTACCGACTGAAGAAGGCACCGTCCTGAAGATCTGGCAGCGCGAAGTACCCGGGACCGACCAGCGCGTCGTGGTAGCAGAACTGACGGGGCCCGATGGCAGACTCATCGAGACCGTCACAGTGACCTACGACCCAGACGAAAGCCCCTCATTCCCGGGACAGGGCCCAGATGATCCTGATTGGGATGGCGATGATGCAGACAAGCCCGGCCAGGGCCAACGCGGACCCCGCCGTCCTCGCGGCCCCAGGCCACGCCCACGCCCGCCACAACACTATGATCCCAGCGAGCCAGATTCGGATCCAGGCCAGGAGCAAGGCTCTGGACGTCGCCCCCCACGCCCGGGCGGCGGTGATACGACACCAACGCCGGTGGGCAAGCGCTACTAAGGGGTCTTTCGACAACCTATGAAACAACCTGATGCATCTCGGGCTTGCCCGAGATGCATCTTCTTTATACGGGATAACCCGCTGGAGGAACCGCCACCATGATGATTTCAAAATTCAACAAGCTCATTCACAACAAGATCATATGGGCCGTGTTTGCCATTATCATCAGTCTCGCCATGATTGGCTTTTTTGCCCCTTCAGGAGGGGATCGCAACGCCGCTAGGGAACCCAACAGCGCTGGAACCCTCTTTGGGGAGTCGGTCACACGTGACGCGTTCAACCGCGCTCGCCTCTTCAACCAGTCGTTTCAGAATCAGCGCAGCAACAGCATCGAGGATCAGGAGCGCATTCGCGAGGAAACTTGGCAGCGGCTGGCAATTCTCGCTTCCGCCCGCCAGCGCGGCATCGTGGTAACCGATAGAGAACTCAGCGAGACCATCCAGCGTGACCCCACATTTGCGACCAATGGCGCATTCGATCGACGGCGCTATCAGCAACTCATCGAGGGGCGAATGCGCATTCGTGTAGGAACCTTCGAGCAATACCTTCGCGAAGAGCTGATGCTACGCAAGATGACCGCCCTCGTTGGCCAGAGCCTGTGGATTTCACCATACGAACTTGAACGAAGTGTCGCTCGGTTGACCGATCTCTTCACCATCCAGCTTGTTGACATCCCCTACTCCAACTTGGTCGCCGACGTGACCGCCGATGAGGATGCCATCGCACGCTTCTATGAAGCGAATCCAGAAGCATTCGAGATTCCGGAAGAGCGGAGCGTGAGGTACGTAGAGTGGCCCATCTCGAACGCCGTCGTCCTTGACGACGTTGATGAGGAGAGCATTCAGGACTACTACGATGCGAACCTTGAGGACTATGCCGTTTCAGATACAAACAGCATGGACACGACATACACGGCCCTCGAAGAGGTCTCCGACAGCATTAGGCAAACCCTCGCCTGGAAAACGGCCATCGGCGTCGCAAGCGAAGCCGCAATGCTCTTCACAGATGATCTCAGCATGATGGAAGACGATACCAATGTCACCTTCGAGAGCGTCGCGAAAGAGCACGACGTGACCGTGCAGATCAGCGCTCCTTTCAGTGCGGGCAGTGATGTCCCCGGACTCAACGTTGGCCAGCAGTTTGCGGAGGCTGCCTTCCGCCTCAAAGCGAGTCCACGTGACGAGTCATACAGCCACGCAATTGTTGCGGAGGAGGCTATCTACGTGATTGCCACAGACGAAACGCACGACGCGCACGTCCCGGCGCTTGATAACGTGAGGGAACAAGCCCGCGCGCTGGCAGATGATGCGGCCAAGGCCGCCGCCTTTGAAGAGAAGGCCGGGGAGATCCGCCACAAGCTCGCGGCTGCTGCCGGGTCTACCAACGCCCTCGTCGT
Source organism: Verrucomicrobiota bacterium (assembly GCA_018645275.1). Classification (GTDB taxonomy): domain Bacteria; phylum Verrucomicrobiota; class Kiritimatiellia; order UBA8416; family UBA8416; genus JABGOW01. The sequence goes on along the minus strand of JABGOW010000124.1, from coordinate 1,834 downwards.
CGAAGCAGAAGCTCTGGGCCTTGGTGTCACGACACCACCACCGTTTTCCGTCTATGAAGCATCACCTGAGGACATGCAGGACTACGCCTCAATAGCCCCCGCTGTTCTCGCCCTCGACAAAGGGCAGGTCTCCGAGCCCATCCCAACAGAAACGGGAAGCGTCATCATCTCCGTTGTCGACCGCCAGTCGGGCGACCTGGCCCTTGCAGAATCGCTCAAGCCGGACGTTGCCCGGACCATGCAATCCACGCGCATGCGGGCACACTTCGCATCGTGGGCCGCAGGAGTCTTGGCGGAAGCGCGAGGCGACGACGCCGAGGCCAACGCTGATGACAACGACGCGGAGGACGAGGACATCATGGAGTCTGAGGACAATCCCGCGTAATCAGATCAACGCGACATCCACAGCCGGCACAGACACCCCCGATGATTCCAACCACGCGCGTAGCGTAGCCTCTGCGCTTTACGAGCAACTTGCCACAGTGCGGACACGCGGTATCCTGCCCAACACCTGAGCACACATTGCCCAGGTACACATACGGCAGCGTCTTGAGCGCAAGCGTTCTAGCCTCCTCAAGCTGATGAAGCGTCGTCGCCGCGACATCAGTCTTGAACTGAGGATGGTATGCGCTGAGGTGGAGCGGCGTCGATTCTCCCAGTGCCGAAGCAATCCACTCCACCAGCGCTTCGATCAGGCGAGTCTCATCGTTCAATCCTGGTATGACAAGATTGGTTATCTCAACGTGGCAGCCACACGCTGCGGCTTGCTCGGCAAGCTCCAGAACAGGCTTCACATGCCCCCGGCACTGCTTCACATAGAAAGCATCGTCCATGCTCTTTACGTCAACATTCAGAGCATCAATCAGCGGCAACAGGTCAGCCGCAGGACCGGGGGAAACGAACCCATTCGTCACGAGGACGTTCTTCAGCCCCGCCTCTCTCGCAAGCACAGCGCAGTCACTGACGAACTCATAGGCGACCAGCGGCTCGTTGTAGGTATACGCGATGCCGATACCCCCCGATGCACTGGCTCGATCCACGACCTGCCGTGGAGTGAAAGCTCGACCGCCCGCAACGCCTTGCTGCGAGATTGTCCAGTTTTGACAGAAAGCGCAGGCAAAGTTGCACCCCCAGCTGCCAATACTGAAGATGTCCTCACCGGGGTAGTAGTGGTGCAACGGCTTCTTCTCAATCGGATCAACGCCGACCGACGAGATCAGGCCATACCCATCTGCCATCAGAACACCATCCTGTACCGTCCTGACGTGGCAGAGCCCAGTGCCTCCTTCACGAAGATGACAGGCATGCGGACAGAGCCCACACCGAACCCCGCCACCCTTGACTCGATCCCAATAGCGCGCCGTTTCCATGCGGAAAGCCTACGCCGACGCCTCCCTCCCTTCAAGGATTCGTTGCGGTTGCCCCATTTCAGCTTTACCTCCCGACGGCCCACATGCTATAAATTCGCTCCCTTTTCGGCCGGGGTGGCGAAATTGGCATACGCACTAGACTCAAAATCTAGCGAGGTTAAACTCATACGGGTTCGAGTCCCGTCCCCGGTACCACTCATGTTCCCCTCGTGACAGAGAATCCATAGCTTCCACAACCGTCCCGCAACCGCCCCCCCCACAGCTGAGGCATTGGGCGATTACGTGTTGAGCGCCAGCATCTGCCCCTAGCTCCTCCGTTTGGGGCCAACATCGCAGAATAACCACTTCATGCCGCTGGCAGTAGCCCTGAAAGGACGGAATATACCAGCCCAGGGCAACGCTCTGGGGAAGGTACTGTCAAAAGTTTAATGAAAAGTATGAAAACGCTGATTGAGGCGGAATAG
>JABGOW010000521.1 GCA_018645275.1 Verrucomicrobiota bacterium | reverse complement strand
TAAAGTCAATTTCTTTCCATTAGTCAGACCATTACCCCAGCCATCATCCGGTCGAAATTGAAGCAGGCAAGAATCGGAAAAGACATCTCGGTCTGCGCAAGCCCACCGGCCCTGCCCTGTAATCAGTGCTTCGTTCTCTTCCGCTTCTGCTTCTGCTTCTTCGGAGGGTTGTTGACATCGAGGGGATCGCCCATCTCCTTCTGTAACTCAACAAATTCGGTGCGCAGGGATTTGACCACCGAGGCGTATTCGGGATTGTCGATCAGGTCTTTCATCTCGTGCGGGTCTTTCTTGAGGTTGAATAGACGCATCTTCTTTTCAGCAGTCGGATAAAAGATCAGCTTCCAGTCGCCTTTGATGATCATGCGTTGCCTGTCCATGTATTTGCCGTAGATCCGGTCGTACTGAACGGCCTTCTCACCGCGAATCAGCGGCATGAGACTGCTGAACTCAACATGCGCCGGCTTATCGACCCCGGCGAGCTCCAGCGCGGTGGCCATCGCATCCTGCAGATAGATCGGCGCGTCGATTTGGCTCTGTGCTTTGACGCCGGGGCCCACGACAATAAATGGCGGACGCATGGAATGCTCATACATGCTCTGTTTTCCGGCCAGTCCGTGGTGCCCACACGACAGGCCGTGATCGGCCGTAAAGATGATGTAAGTGTTGTCCGCCTTGCCGCTGGCTTCCAGGGCATCGAGCATACGGCCGATGTGGTGATCCATATACGTGACCGCCGCGTAATACTCCTGGCGGTTCCGTTTGACCGCATACTCCGTGCGCGGGTACGGCATCAACGACTCATCGCGTAGCTTCTTCCCGCAGATTGCCTCGGCATAGGGATACTCCGGCAGGAAATTCTCAGGCACCTTGATCGAGTCCAGCGGATACATGTCCACGTATTCCTTCGGTGCCTGGCGCGGATCGTGTGGTGCATTGAAGGCCAAGTACATGAAGAACGGGCTGTCATCGCCCTTAGCCTGCTCAAAGAACTCCAGCGTGTTGTCTGCCACCACCTGCGTCCAATGCGTGCCGCCCTTCCAGAAACCGTCGTATTGGGTGTCCCACGGTTTCCACTCGGTCTCATAGGCATCCTCTTTGAATGTGCGGTTGTAGCGTTCCCGCGTCTGGTTCGGCATGCCGCCGCGGACATCCTTCACGACGTCGAACTTGGGCTGAACGCCTTGCACATGCCACTTGCCGGTCATGTAGGTCGTGTAGCCGCCTTCCTTCATCAACTCCGCCCATTGCGGGACTAGTTTCGTCATCTTCTGAGCGCGATTCACAAAGGCGCCGGTATTGAGCATGGCCCGACTGGCCACACAGACCGCCCCACCCCACGCGCCCATGTTGTAGGTGTGCGTAAAACTCACCCCGCGCTCGACCAAGCGGTCCAGGTTAGGCGTCTTTACCTCGGTCAACCCATACGCGCTAATCGACTCGTAGGTCTGATCATCCGCAAAGATGAACATGATGTTGGGCCGCTCTTCCACCGCCCGTGCACTCACCCCCACGAGCATGCCCACTGCCAATACCACTGCTGCTACCGTTCTTGTCATTTCTGGTTCCTTTTCTTGTTTCATGTCCATATCAACGCTCTTCCCCCTCCCCATTTGGAGTGCGGTGGCAGAGTCCGAAGCGAGCTTGCGAGCGTAGGACGGCGACACCGCTTTCCGCACGGCACGCAAGCCCAACCCCCGACACCAGCCAGAACTGGTTCAGTGTTCGTTATTCATCACCAAAGGCATCCCCCTGGGCTCGGGAAGATGGTCAACAAAGTCTCCGTCCTTCTTCCGAAATTCTTCCACGGCTCTGTCTCTGAGTTCAGCGAGTTTCGCCGTGTATTCGGGATTGACGGCGAGGTTGTTCAATTCGTCTGGATCACGCTCCAGATCATAGAACTCCTCGATGACGTTGTCTTTGAAGTGCCGGATGTACTTGTATTTGCCGTCCCTCATCATCATCCATGCATAGAGGTTTCTACGCTCGAAGGCACCGTAATTCTGAGCTTTCAGGTTCTCGATAATGCTCTCACCATATTCGTAGGTGGTATTGATCATGAGCATCGGTTCAGAGAGTGTCGCTTCCGGTTTCTTGAGCAACCCCGATAGATCGCGCCCGTGCAGCTTCCACTCGGGCTCAATGCCTGCGAGAGCGTGGATCGTGCTCACGATATCAACACCGTTGACGGGTTCCTTGCAGAGCGTGCCCGGTTTGATGCGTCCCGGCGCCGAGAAGATGAGCGGGGCACAGATATTCGAGTCATAGGGCAGCCATTTTTCCTTTGAGCCGTGTTGTCCCCAGGCGAAGCCCTGGTCGGAGGTGAAGATGACCACGGTGTTCTCCAGCTGCCCGCTCTCCTCCAGAGTCCGGAGCAGGGCCCCCACCCCGTCATCCAGCGACTTCACTGCCCTGTGGTACTTCTTAACCGCACTGTCGTAGCCCTTGGGTTTCCCTGCCGGGTCCCTTTTCCACCGGGTCATGTTCTTTAGATGCTCGGGTTTCGTCGGGCGCGGGCCAAAAATATCGACGGGGATTTCGGATGATGGAGCATCGGCATAGGAGGCATTGTGCCGCTCCGCTGGGGTGTAGGGTCCGTGCACACCTCCGTAGCAAAGCCAGAGATACCAAGGCTTGTCATCCCGTTTCTTTCCCTTGATGTAATCGACAGCCAATTCGGTATAGCGGTCGGTACTATATCCACCGAGCGGTTTGCGTTCGCCGCCATTGGTCCGCACCAGTGTGCCGTTATAGTATGCCCCGGCGTTTCTTCTTCCTCCTCCGCGCTCCCAGATCACGGAGTAGTCCCAGTCACGGCCATGTCCGACATCTTCACCGAGATGCCACTTGCCGATACAGGCGGTCTGGTAGCCATGCTTCCTGAATACGGAAGGGAAGAACCGCAACTGATCGGGGTCATAGCTCGCCATCGGGTACTTGGTAATCTTCAGGGTCTCTACCCCATGCTGGAGCAGGCCGGACAGCGCACTGGCCCGGGACGGTTGGCACCAGGTTCCGGTGTAGCAGGTAGTGAAGCGCATACCGGACCCCGCAAGCTTGTCGATGTGTGGCGTTCTAGCCCACGGACGGGCCTCTTCGTAACAGGAGACGCTGCGCGCCGACTGATCATCCGTGAAGATATAGAGGATGTTGGGTGCTTTCGACGACACGGTTTGGGAAGGTGCCGCAGAAAGACAGGTAGAGCGTCCAGCAACAGCGACACAGGCTACTAGCACACAAAAACGTATCCATTTATTCATCTTCATTCTCCATCCTGTCGGTTGACGATAGCGGCGACGAGATCGGTTGACCGCCCCCCATTCCATCCATTCTTTCATTACTTGTGGCACTACCGCCATGGCCTGGATGCCAGTTTCTCCGACAGCAGTGCCTTGAGCTGTTCCACGAGTTCCGGCTGCCCTGCCGCAATGTTCTTTGTTTCCTTTTCCGACGCGTCATGATCATACAGCCGCACGGCCCCATTCTTCCCAACAATAAGGCGGTAGCGGTCAGTGCGAATCGTATTCTCCCTGGTATAGCTGATCGCCGTATGCCCTGGTGACTGCGGATCTCTCAGGTTCGGCAGAAGCGAAACGCCCTGTTCAAAGCCGGGCTTCGGGATGCCCGTCAGATCACACAGCGTCGGAAACACGTCGAGGGTTTCCACAATGGCATCAGTTTGCATCCCTGGCACGTTGAGTCCCGGATGGGAAATGATCAACGGCGATCGTAGCGATTCTTCGAACAGTGAGTGTTTACCCCAGATGGCGTGTTCACCCAAATGCCAACCGTGGTCGCCCCAGAGAACCACAACCGTATTGCTTTCCGCCCCGCTCGACTTCAACGTGGCAAGAATGTCGCCAACATGCTTGTCGACATAGCTCACGCAGGCCGCGTAGTGTCGGGTAAAGGCATGACATCCCAACCGCTAATCGCACGACTTTTCTGATTCCTTTATTCATGATCACTCCTCTTCCAGAGAGTGGCTCCGTAATCGTCAACCGGCCATTGCCTTCATGCCGTTTTCATTACCCATTGAATTCCTGACAGTAGCATCAACAGTTGATCATGCCAACTGCGCCTGCCGCTAACAAAGCTTGCCGAAGGGAGCTTGCCGAAGGGACAGGCCCTGCGCGGTCGAGAATGCACGACCCCTTTGTGCACCCCTTGTGCTGTTCCTTCTGTTGACATAGCGCCATGTTTGTGCTATCAAAGGGCGTCACATTGAAGGAGAGTCATGAACGCTACGATGGATGTATTTACAATCCGTGATCTGAGAGAGAAAACAGGCAAGTTGGTCCGGGATGCAGAGCGCGGAGATGTTTCGCTTGTAACGAAGCGGGGGCGACCCGCATTCCTGACGGTCCCGCTGGATCGCCTCACTGTCGATGCTGGCGTGTGTTGTAGTTTGGCCGTGCATCTGCTGGATCAGCGCGTGCTGACACTCAGCCAATCGGCCAAGGTCGCAGGCATGTCGATCGAGGCGTTCCTGGATGTTCTGCGCGACAGCGGAGTTGATGTGGTCGACTATCCACCGGGCGAACTGGCCGAAGAGATGAAGGTCGCGTTGTGACACAACGGATTGTCGCGGACGCCGGACCACTGATTGCCCTCGCCAGGACCGGTTATCTCTCTCTTCTGCGCGATCTCTTTGGTGTCGTTGAGATTCCGCCAGCCGTGCAGGCTGAACTCAGGCTGGACTCAAACATGCCGGGCGCTACGGTCCTGCGCGTTGCCGTGCGCACGGACCGTTGGATTCGCAGGCGCACATTGCGGAAACCCCGCGGTTCCCTTGGCCTTGCGCTGGGCGCGGGTGAAACGGAAGCGATCCTTCTGGCTGACGAACGTAAGGGCGTACTCCTCATAGATGAGCGTCGGGGCCGCAGGGCCGCCATGGCGAAGGGGATCGCCCTGATTGGCACAGCGCGCATTTTGCTGGAGGCGAAACAACGGGGGCTCATCAAAGAGGTCGTGCCAGCACTGCGTGCGCTCACGGAATCGGGCTACCGAATTACCGCAGAACTGCGGGAACACATTCGCCGCATCGCAGGCGAGAACTCGCAGCCTGGCCAATAAGACTTTGCTGCGCCTTTTCATACTACCTGCGCGCAGTGTGGGGTGTGGTCATGACAAAGCTGCTTGAACGGAATCCGCTGCCCGGAAGACGAGGGCAAAGATTACGGTAAAGACAAAGAAAAGAGGGCGGCCCCCTTAATCTTTACCGCAATCTTTACCGTTGTCTGCTGGAGATCTGAAGTTAGTCAGTGAAGAGTCCCTGTCAGTCCACCATCAGGATATCCCGGTTATACACAGACCCATCCACACCGTAGTGCGTCATGATTGCCCGGGCGCGCTCCTTGTCCCGCTCGATGGCCACGGAAAGGAAGCCGCCCTTCACCTTCAGGTAGCGGTGCATCGGCAACTTGTTGTTCTGGTCATGTTGGTTTTTCCTTTTTCGGTTTTCACTATTCAGGGAGGCACCTCGCTATACCCTAAGAATCTACTGCCTCTTGATTTGGAGCAAGTGCGGTGGCAGAGGCGAGGTACGAGCCGGCGACACCGCTTTTCCGTGTGCACCGGGATCAGCCCCAGCACGACGCAAAAGCGGTGTCCCTCCAGAGGCGGGCAGGCTGCCGTCCTGCGCTCGCAAGCTCGCTTCGGACTCTGCCACCGCACTCCAAATCAACACCCCCAAAACTGAACACCGAACACTGAACACTCTCCCTCTACTTCAACTCCCGCTCATCGGCGAACTTCTTGAATTCGGCAAAGAGGCGCTCTGCCCTTTCGGGATGGGCTTTGGAGAGATCATGCTTCTCGGATAGGTCATCTGACAGGTTGAAGAGTTGAGATTGTGTCGGCTTAACAGTGGCCATGTTGCGCACTCGCGTCTTTGAAACCAACTTCCAATCGCCATCGCGCACGCCGCCACGGTTGAACATCAATCCCGGCCGCCTGTAGGCTTGCGAGGGATCCAGCAACACCGAGAGGAAGCTGTGACTATCTGTTGCGCTGTCTGGATAGCGTTTCGCCGGATCCACATTCAGCAGTGCCGCAACCGTCGCAAACAGGTCGGTGAAATTGATGGTCGCTCTGGTTTGCTCGTTTGCGGCGATCCGGCCGGGCCACTTGGCAATGAATGGGATGCGGTGGCCGCCCTCCCAGCTATCCGCCTTCTGCCCGCGGAGGGTGGCCGACGAGGCATGGTCGCTTCCGGCCATCACCTTCACCGCCTTGGGGCCGGCCCCATTGTCGCTGGTGAAGATCAAGAGGGTATCTTTGTCGAGACCGGTCTCCTTCAGGGCGCGGTTGATCTGCCCGACCACATCATCGAGCTGCATCACGAAGTCACCATAGTCCCCCACCCCGCTCTTGCCCTTGAAGGCCGCACTGGGTGCCCAGGGCTGGTGCGGTATCGGCGAGGCGTAGTAGAGAAAGAGGGGCTTGGCATCCTTCGCAGCCGCCTGCTCTCGAATGATCTTGAGCGCCTCCCGACAGAACGACGGGCTGGCATCCTCCGGCCGGTAACCCGGCGACATCATGACGCTCACATCACGCTTTGTGCCGTCTGCCTTGGTTTTCTGGATGATGCCCTTTTCGGTAGGCAGCGACACCACGGTCCGGTCACGAACAAAGCACAACGGAGAGGAGCCAGGAGAGGAGTGCAAGCCGTAGAATGAATCAAAGCCGCGATCCAGCGGACCGCCCTTAAGCGGTTTGGAGAAATCGAGGAAGGGACGTTTTCCGCTCTTGTCCTCCTCAAACCCCAGGTGCCATTTCCCGATCATGCGGGTGACATAGCCCCGGTCCCGCAGCATCGTCGCCAAGGTCTTCTCGTTTTCGGCAATAATCGGATCGCCCCGACTCAAGAGCGTATTCAACACGCCGGTCCGGACCGGATTGATCCCGGTCAACAACCCGTAGCGGGAAGGCGTACAGGTACTGGCGGCCGAATGGGCATCCGCGAAGAGCAGTCCTTCGCCTGCCAACTGATCAATGTGCGGGGTTGTGATCTTCGATTCCGGGTTATACACCCCACAATCCCCATAGCCCATATCGTCAGCAAGGATCAGGATGATGTTTACCCGACCCACCCCAGCAGACGAGCGTGGCGGGTTGGGCATGCCAGCCGAAACCGGTTCA
>JABGOW010000078.1 GCA_018645275.1 Verrucomicrobiota bacterium | reverse complement strand
CACCGTTCACGATGCAAGATGAGTGGTATTTTCACATGCGCTTTCCAAAGGGAATGGAGGGGGTGACGCCGCTGCTCTCTGCCGTACCGCCACTGGAGACGATTAAGCGCCCGGACGGTCCGCACAGCAACAACCCAACCGTGCGAGCAGAGGTGAAGGCTGGTTTGCCCCAACATTTGGCATGGGTGACGACACGTGCAGATGGTGGACGCGGTTTTGGAACGACGGGTGGGCACAGTCACATGGGTTGGAAGGAAGACAACTATCGCAAGCTGGTTTTGAACGCCATCGTTTGGATCGCGAAAGGGAGAGTGCCCCGAAAGGGAGTACCAAGTTCCACGCCAACAGATGAGCACTTGAGCACGTACCTTGAACCGAGGCAATGACAAAGACAACAGGGAGGAAGTTGATGACGGGTCCAATATCACGACGCAGTTTCATGGGAAAGACGGCAGCAGCAGGCGCTCTGGTGAGCAGTGTTTCGATTCTTAATTCCAGGGGACAGAAAGGGATTAAGGAGTTCAAGCTTGCCCTGATTGGCTGCGGGGGGCGCGGGCGAAGGGCTTCGCAGAACTGTATCGAAGCAGCCGGACTGTTGGGTGTGGGGGCGAGACTGGTTGCTGTGGCGGATTGGTTTGAGGCACCGTCCAGAGGTTGCGGAGCCAGCATGGGGGTGCCCGAGGATAAGTGTTTCTGGGGGGCGGACGCGTATCGCAAGATCATGGAGACGGATGCTGATATTGTCCTCATGGCGACCCCGCCGGAGTTCAGACGTCTACACTTGGAGGCTGCTGTCGAAGCGGGTAAGCACGCGTTCATAGAGAAGCCCGTCGCCGTCGATCCGCCGGGCGTTCGTCGTATCATAGCCGCGGGAGAGCGCGCCAAGGTGAAAGGGCTCACCATTGTAGCTGGCACGCAGCGACGCCATCAGAGCAACTATCGACAGGCTGCGCATCTTATTCACAATGGAGCAATTGGTGATGTTCTTGGTGGGCAGATCTATTGGCTGGGTGGCGTTCCCTGGGTGAAGCGCCGTGAGCCCGGGCAAAGTGATGCCGACTATCTCGTGAGGAATTGGCTCAACTGGTCGATGATGTCTGGGGACCATATTTGCGAGCAGCATGTCCACAACATAGACGTTGCAAACTGGTTCATTGGTAGAACCCCGCTCATGGCAACGGGAATGGGCGGGCGCACACGTCGCGAGACAGGCGACCAGTATGACTTCTTCAGCGTCGACTTTGACTACGGAAAGGGTTGTCACGTGCACAGCATGTGTCGCCAGAATAGAGGATGCTATTCTCGCGTGGGCGAGGCGTTCACGGGGACGCAGGGCACGTATGATGGTCGGGTGCGGTCGAATGCGGGCAAGGATATCAAGGTTCCGGAGTTCACGAGCGGGTCAGGCATGGTTGTTGAGCACTACGATCTCATGAAGAGCATCATTGACGAGCAGGGGCTGAATGATGCGGAGCGAGTTGCACATGCGACCATGGGGTCGGTCATGGGGCGTATTTCGGCCTATACCGGACAGGTGGTGCGTTGGAGCGACGTTATGACAAACGAGAACTCCGCGTTCTACAATCGCGCGCTGTCTCCTGCCCCCGAGGACTTCGAAACGGGAGGTGTCACGGCACCTCCTGACGATGTGTTCGCTGTGCCGCCCGCATAGCCCCATAGTCGGGGCATTTCGCCCTGTCTCAGTCGTCACCGCCAGTGAGTTCGATTGGCTTGTAGCCGCCTTGTGACCTGAACCAGAGTAGGATCAAGATGAAGGCAATGGCCATCGTTAGCGGGAGGACTGCTGCGACACGGATGGTGCGACGAGCACTCGCGTCGATCTTGGCGCTCAGTGAGGCCCCCGCATTTGTCATGTCTTCAGCGTCCTTCTGCGTGGCGTCCTCGGCAGGAACGAAGGAGGAATCCGCCAAGACCTCGGCCGTCTTGATCGAGTTATACTTCCATCCGAAGAACGACTTGTCTTCTATCTTGTACTTCTCGTAAAGGGCAGGTGCCTCCTGTTGGACCGTCTGTGCGTCGAAGTTGTCCTTCACGGCGCCGAGAAACGGAAATCCGAAGATGCCCACGGTGAGGAGCCCCATGGCGGAGACAGTGTTGAGTGTCATGGCTCCACCCCTTGGAAAGCGCTCTGACACGAATCCAAGCACGGTCGGCCAGTAGAAGGTTTGGCCAACCGCATAGAGCGCAAAGGCGAGGAAGATCGCAATGCCGTGTGCCCCCGAGAGGAGATAGAGCCCCGCGATGGAAAACACGGAGCTAAGCAGCAAGAGGCCGGGAGGCGACATGAACTTCAGGGGTACGCCCGCGAAGAAGCGCAACACCATCATGATAAAGGCAGAGGCCACAATGGCCCAGCCGGAGTGCAGGTTGAACTCACCTGCGAGTACGGGGCGCATGAGGGTCTGAATCCAGCCATCTGTGGCGAGCTCGGCTGTTGCCAGAGGGATCATAATGAGGCAGAGGATGAAAAACAGGATCTTTCCGCGAGCCTTCACTGCGATACCGAACAGGATGCCACCTACTGCGCCCACGCATGCACTGACGAGGAGCAGGTTGCCCATGATGCCACCCAGAGCGCCCGTCAAGCCGTGAATCTGATTGGCGAGCTCGTGAAAGAGAAAGGTGATCGCCAGAAAAGCGCCCAAACCGCCAAATTCCTTGAGCATGCCCATCATGGGGATGTTGGCCTCTACGCGCTCGTCAACTGGGTATTTGTGGCACATCGCAAACATGGCACCGTAGATCACCACAGGAATGAGGAGGAAGAGGAAGGTGATATGCCAGTTGAGTGTCTTGTAGACCGTAAGATAGACAATGCCGCCTGCCACGATTCCTGCAGGCCATGAGGCGTGCAGGATGTTAAGCCATTTGCTTTTGTTTTCGCGGTATGCCGAGGCGCAGAGCGGGTTGATTACGGCTTCCACCACACCGTGGCCGAGGCCGCCCAGAATGCAGGCCCACCACATGATACGGATGTCCTTGGCGAGGAAGGTCAGAACTGCGGAGGCCGCCTGCAGAGCAAACGCACAGAACATGGAGCGTTTGTACCCGATCTTGTCGATGACCAGGCTGAAGAGGACCATGGTGATGGCAACGGGCCACAGTGAGGCCCCAAACAGCCCGCCAGCCTCCTCGCCCGTAATTCCGTATTCTGCCATCCAGATTTCAGGCAGCATAACCCTGAGCACGAAACCGAATGAGGCTGCCGCTAAGGCCAGGAAACTCGCCCAGAAAATGAGACTCCGATCTTGCTTCGTCAAACCATGCCGGTCCACTTCAGTCATCTGTCTTCTCCCTTTGGTAACATGCTGTTGAGCCCGCCGCACGGTCCACCGCACGGGAATGGCATTCTAGAGAGGAAGGGCGCCCCGCGTCAAGAGCGCTCGCGCGGAGCATTCTGCGCTGATGACGCGGATTGGCTGGATAGTGCTTGTCTGTCCCGTGAGGATGACAGAGAGTATGCCTCGTTCGAAAGGAGTTGTGAATGAGACCTGTTCAGTTTGCAGTGTTGTCTATGTTGCCGATGATGGCGTTTGGCGCAGTGGATTCTTACCGTGTGTGTTGGCGGACGGATCCGGCTATGTCGATGGTTATTTGCTGGAACCAGGTTTCTGGAAGCGAGCCGGAGGTCTGCTACGACACAGACGATCACGCCCGGAAGGCGATTGACTACCGGTTTCGCCAGAAGCCGGACCGTGTGGTGGACTATCGCGGGATGATGAACCATTTCGTGCGGCTTGAAAATCTGCAGCCGGATACCGCCTACTACTTCGTGATTTGCGACAGTGAAGGGGTGGGGCGCCGACTCTGGTTTCGTACAGCACCGGCGACAAAGCAGCCGTTCACGTTCATCACGGGTGGCGATTCCCGCACGAATCCGGAGCCGCGGCGTCGGGGCAATAGGCTCGTCGCTAAGCTGCGGCCGTTGTTCGTTCTGTTTGGTGGCGACTACACCGGCAGCGGGAGGCCCGAAGAGTGGGCGGAGTGGATGGAGGACTGGCAGCTCACCATAAGCGAGGATGGTCGCATTTTTCCGATCATTGCCACACATGGTAACCATGAAAATGCCGATCTCCAGATGATGGACAAGCTTTTTGATACCCCGCATATCGACCAGTACTATTCGCTCGGTATTGCCGATGAACTGATGAGGATTTGGGTCCTGAACTCCGAGTTGGCATACGGGGACGCCGCGAGGCTTCCTGAGCAACAGGCGTGGATAGAGAATGATCTTCCTCGGTATCCTGAGACGACGTGGAAGGTGGCAACCTACCACCGGCCCATGCGACCGCACACAAGCGGCAAGCGAGAAGGAATCAACCGAATCTCTGCATGGGCGCAACTCTTTTATGAACAGGGAGTGGATCTTGTGGTTGAGTCTGATACCCACATGGTGAAGCGTAGCTATCCTGTTCGGCCGTCAGAGGAGAAGGGGAGTTACGAAGGGTTCGTTCGCGATGACAGGCGAGGATTCGTCTTCATTGGTGAAGGGAGTTGGGGAGCGCCCACGCGACCGACGGATGATGACAAGCCGTGGACTATGGCCAGCGAGTCCTTTCATCAGTACAAGTGGATCCAGGTGCACTCAGATGAGATGTTGATCCGAACGGTGAAATTCGGGAACGTCGATGACGTCGAAGCCCTCTCTGAAGAGAACCTGTTTGATGAGCCGACGAATATGGTGTTCTGGGAGCCAGAGAGCGGAAAGGTGCTTCGCCTGCCCTTTAGCGTCAAGCATGCGAGCTACCATGAGCCGAGCAAAGCAAGCGTGCTTGTCGAGCTTGGCCAGACTTGGGACTGGAGTCTGGATGGGGAGGTGTGGGCTAGGGGACAGGCACCGTTGGGATATGGCGATAGCCAGGTCTGCACGCCTATCGTGCCGGACAACGCGAAGCCGCTCTACGCATTCTTCCAGGGCACCTTCTCTCTTGACGATCCCGGGGCGGTAACGCGCCTCTTCTTTGATGTGCTGCTGGACGATGGCTGCGTGATCAAGCTCAACGGCACAGAGGTGATTCGCCACAACATGTCCAAGGGCGACATCACGAGTGAGAGCCTGGCTACAAAACGTGTGAGCTCGTGGCGGGAGAAGCAGGCGTTGCCATTGCCCGTTGCCCCGAAATGGCTGAGGGCCGGTGTCAATACCATCGAGGCACGGGTGCACCAGTGCTCCCTGGACAGTTCAGACCTTGTTTTTGACCTTTCGGTGCGCGTAAAGTCACCCACAACCAACAACTGTTCAACACAGATCGAAAGGGCCTTATGAGTACCTCTTCCAACCGGCGTGATTTTCTAAAGACACTCAGCGTTGCTGGAGCTGGCTTGACAGCGGCCAGTCTGGCAACGCGGCAGACTCGAGCTGCGGTTTCGCCCCAGACCGGAAAGAGCGTCATGGGGCTTGTGGTTGATCCTCTGGAAACTGTACGGGTGGCGTTTATCGGCGTGGGATCTCGGGGTGGCGGCCACGTTGGTCGAATGCTGAAGGTCGAGGGGGTTGAGATTACGGCGATCTGCGATAGCCATGCCCCGGCTGCGGAGGGTGCGAGGGCCAGGTGCGTAAAGGCCGGTCATCCTGAACCCAGGCTCTACGTGGGGTCCGATACGGTCTATCGAGAGATGCTTGAGTGTGACGACATTGATGTTGTTTTGATCGCGACGCCATGGAAGTGGCATACCCCGCAGTGCATTCACGCGATGGAGTCGGGGAAGCACGCGCTCGTGGAAGTGCCGGCGGCAGTCACCGTTGAGGAGTGCTGGCAACTGGTGGATACGGCCGAGCGGACTCAGAAGAACTGCATGATGCTCGAGAATGTCAACTACGGCCGTGATGAGCTAATGGTCCTCAACATGTGCCGCCAGGGGCTGTTTGGCGATCTGCTCCACGGTGAAGCTGCCTACATTCATGATCTGCGTTTTCAAATGAAGTCGGTGGAGCGGGGGACTGGCTCTTGGCGTACCCATCAGTACATCAAACGAAACGGAAACCTGTACCCCACTCACGGACTGGGCCCCATTGCCCAGTACATGAACATCAATCGGGGTGATCGTTTCGACTATCTGAGCTCCGTTAGCTCGCCAGCGCTTGGAAGGGCCGCCTATGCTGCAGACAAGTTCCCTCCCAACCACAAATGGAACCAGGTGAAGAAGTGGAACTGTGGTGACATGAATACCACGATGATCAAGACCGCACTGGGCCGTTCGATCATGGTGCAGTGGGATGAGACGTCACCACGACCGTACGATCGACTCAACCTGATCCAGGGGACCAAGGGCACCTTTGCGGGCTACCCCAACCGCATCGTCGTCGAGGGGCGTGGGAGCACGCACCGTTGGACTCAGGGCGCCGGGTTGCAGCCGTACTACGAGGAGTTCGATCACCCGCTGTGGAAACGCTGGGGCGCCGAGGCCAAGAAGGTCGGTGGTCATGGGGGCATGGATGCGCTCATGCTATGGCGCCTTATCTACTGCTTGCGTAACGGGGAACCCCTTGATCAGGACGTCTACGACGCGGCGGCTTGGAGCGTCATTGGACCGCTGAGTGAGAAGTCTGTTGCGGATCGAAGCAACTCTGTCGATGTGCCCGACTTCACACGTGGCGCTTGGAAGACGGGCAAGCCACTCGGCATCGTCTCCTAAGATCGGGCATGGCTTCAGGCGTGCAGCTCGCTGGCCTGGAGTAGAGTCTGTCGCTTGTATTCCTGATCGATGTCACGGCGGTAGACCATGCCTATGATCCGTTTGCGATTCTCGACATCGACGACAGGAATGGCTTCGACATCGCGGAAGGCAAAGCCCTCAACGGCCTCAAGCAAGCTGGCATCCGGGACGAGGCGCGTGATGTCCTGGATGGCTATGTCCCTGAGTGAGATATCGCAGTTCTGCTTGTCCGAGAAGAAGGCCTTCCTGAACATCTCCGTTGAGATGAAACCGAAAAGGGTTCCGTCGTTGTTCAGCAGCGGGAAGTTGATGCTCTTGCCATCGCTAATATAGGTGACCAGGTCGTCCACGTTTTGCGAAACGGCGAATGTCTTGAACTCGGTCCGCATGACTTCTCTGACGTTCACAGCAGCAAGTGACTGGACGGACCCAAATCGGGAGACGGATTCACCCCGAAGAGAGAGCTTCATGGTG
>JABGOW010000257.1 GCA_018645275.1 Verrucomicrobiota bacterium | reverse complement strand
CTGGATGCCGTCATCCAGTACATAGAACGGCAGAAGGCGCATCACGCAAAGAAGACGTTCAAAGAGGAATTCGTCGAGTTCCTCCAAAAGTACAAGGTGGATTACGACGAGCGGTATGTGTGGTCGTGACGGGGTGCGCAGAGACTATATCCCGCCCTTTCAGGGCTGATTCTCTCTGACTGACGTTACCCAGGGCGTTGCCCTGGGCTAGTATATCCTGCCCCTTCGGGGCGACGCATCTACCGTGCCGCCGGGCCTCCCTTCGGGGCAAAGGGCCCTTTGCCCCAACCACCACCTCAAAGGAGCATTTACCTGTCGTGGGTGTGCTCTCTATCTGCTCGACCAACGACTTCGCGCCCATTTGATGGGCCTTTTGCGATGGGTGACGCGTAGGATTTGAGTAACGGGTGGCCCGACCAAAACTTGAGCGTACGAAACCGGCGATTCTTCTCGGGTACGCCATTAAGCAGGACATTTGCCCGCGTGACCTGTTTGACTGCCTGGTTCGGTGATCATTGTCGGGCCTGCGTGCAAATAGATGCATGTTAACACGGAAATGATGTGTTGTGCCGCTTGTATGATCCCGCCTGATGATGGCATTCTATGCTTGAGCATCTTCGAGTGGAGCGTGCCATTTAGGCATTTGTACAAAGGAGCTTTTGAAGCTATGACAGATAGACAAGACATAACATCCGAATGGAGCGTGCTTCGCGAGAAGCTGGCGGCGTACTGCTCCGTCTACGAAGGACCGATACCCTCGGTAACGGAAGTGAATACGATTCCCGATGCGCCGATATGTGGCGGCGGGAGGGTGACCGTTGCGGTGGACAGCAAGCGGGATGAAGTCCACTACCATCTCAGCAAGTCGGACTTCTGGGCGATCAAACCGATGCCAGAGATGCTCTTTCAGAAGCATCACATTCGCCAGGTGCCGCTGTGTCGGTTGGCGCTGAACGTGCACAACGCTGCCGCTGAATCGGAAGGGCTGCGGCATGTGCAGGATATGTCGAATGCGGAGATCCGCAGCGTGTTTCCCTTGACGGCGGGTGTGTTGAACGTGCGCTGTGTGGCGCTGGCTCAGCAGGACATGGTGGTCTATGAGCTGGAGGCCGTGGATGGGCCCGCCGCGGTGACCGCTACGATTGGGACTGAGAACGAGAACGGCAGCTTCTTTATCATCAAGGGGCATGAGGACAACGACACGGTCTGGCTGCGTAAGGAGCATACCTCGTTCATCACAGTCAATGCCGCAGTGGCCATGCGAGCCGTGGGCGCGAGCAACGTGCGCTCTGTTTATGAGCAGGGCTTTCAGACGGCGCTTTCGTTTGACGTACAGCCGGGGCAGCCGGCGAGGCTTTTGGTGTGCATCAAGGGTGGCAAGGATGCGTATCATCATTTGGAGAATGCGCTGGCGGCGTTGGAGATGGACGGGCAGGATGCCCGTCCTACGGGGGAGGGCGAGTCGATTGACGAGATGCTGGCTGCGCACACCGAATGGTGGAAGGATTTCTGGCTTCGATGCTGGGTGGATCTGAATGACCCGCTGCTGGAGCGTTACTACTATGGTGCTCAGTATGTGCATGGCTGTTCTATCGACCTCGGAGGTCGTGTGGTTCCGGGGTTGGCGGGGGGGTGGATCACGAATGACGCCCCCATCTGGGGCGGTACTTATACGATGAACTACAACGGCGAGTCGCCGTTCTGGGGGCTCGCGTCATCCAACCGCGGGGAGTGGTTGTTGCCATATGCGCGTGTCTGTCTGGACTACATTCAGCCGGGGCGCGCGCTGGCGAAGCGTCTGGATACGAAGGGTATCGTGATGCCGGTCATGATCGGCCCCTGGGGTATCCCGGACAACGACGATGCACTGGGACAGAAGAGCAATGCCTCCATGGCGGCCCTCTCGTTGATCTGGCACTACGAATCGACACGGGATCGCAAGTTCCTTGAGGAGATTCTCTACCCTTACCTACGCGAGTTGATGGACTTCTGGGAGGACAACCTTGAGTTGGACGAATCAGGGCGCTACATCATCATCGGCTCGGCCCGTGAGCGTAATCCTGGCGATCTAAACCCGAGTGAGGATCTCGCGTATGTACGTCGGATTTTGGATGTGATGATTCCTGCCAGCAGGGAGTTGGGACGGGATGGGGACCGCCGGGATGCTTGGCTGGATTACCAGGCGCGTCTAAGCGATTACCCCGTTGCGAATGAAGACGGCAACTTCTGCTTCAAGGAGGCCGAGAACCGGATGAAGATTTCGCATCACGGGGTGGGGGACAACGTCTGCGCCCTGAACGCGGTCTATCCCGGTGGTGGTATTGATCATGATCCATCCGGCAAAGGTAAGATCATTGCCCGCAACACGCTCCGCTACCTGAAATCGTGGAATCAGGCTAATTCCTTCACGAGAGTCTTTCCGCAGGCCGTACGGGCCGAGTGGCCGGGCGACGACTTGATGGACCGCTTTGAAGCGCGTATAGGCGGAGCGGGAGAAGGGGCTCACGAACACTTACGCCGTAACAACACTTTCCTGCCTGCTGACCATTCCTTCGAAGGTACCGCACCCACCGAGTTCATCAACAGCATGCTGGCTCATGCGCATGGCGACGTGCTGAAGGTTTTTCATGTCTGGCCGAAGGCGCGCGATGCCTCCTTTCATCGTATACGGGTTCGCGGTGCATTTCTCATTTCCGGAGAGGTGAGGGGGGGCGAGGTCACGCACGTGCAGGTGGTCTCCGAGCGGGGAGGTCCTTGTCGCATGCAGAGCTGCTGGCCAGGGCGGGGGATTCGTGTTGAGTCGATTGATACCGAGAACACGGGCGATTCAGCCCGTCTTACGGATATGGAGTGCGGTGACGGCTTGTCCTCCGTAGCTCGCAGAGCGAAGGAGGAAGTCACCGCTTTCGGTGCCGCGGAGCGGCAGGGGTGCCGCGCAGCAGACGTTGATTCGTCAGACACGTGTCGTGTGACTGAGGCACGCGCTCCGCGCTTGGGGAAAGCGGCGATTTCATCGCCGCACTCCAAAGACTTCGCTCGGGATGACAGTGCCGGAAGAGACGTCTACACTTGGGATACGGAACCCGGCGGTATCTACCGTGTTATTGCCGGGGAGGCTGTGGCGGCCGATGAGGCGAATTTTCCTGTTATGCTGGTGCCCGTGATAGATCCGGCGGTTCGGGCGGAAGAGAAGCACACTGATGCCGACCTGGATGTGCTGTTAACACCTGAGGCGACGACCACGCAACTCGAGATTGATGCCGTTTATGCTGATGAGAGTCGCAGGCGCTGTACGCATGAATGCCGCTTTGCGGTTTGTGATGAGCAGATTGCGCAGGTGGATGCTGATGCCGTTCTTAGCGGGGTAGGGCGAGGGCGTACGATTGTCGATGTTGTTGCCGAGATTGATGGTGTGAATCTTACCGTTCCGATTTCTGTTTATGTGTTATCCCTTGAGGTGATCACAGACGTGACGGCGACGGTTGCTCCGCAGGAGGGGCGGAGCTGGGATGGGAAGATGAACACGCCGGGATGCCTGGTGATGGGATACGGCATGGACGGGCCCGACGTGACCTCGCTGGCGCGTGCGAACTCATACCGCTTCGGCAACTACAGCCGGAGCGGCAATGGCGAGGATGCGTGGATTCAGTTTGATCTTGGCAGCATCCATGATCTCGATGAGATGTGGGTTTGGAACTACAACTGTCCAGACAACTATCGCGTACTTTGGTGGAACGGTGGCACAGCCTGTGGCATGCGTGACGTGACGATTGAATACTCCGAAGACGGGCAGACGTGGACGGAACTATCCACGGAGGGATACCCCTTTCGACTTGCCAAGGCCACCGGTAAGCAGTGGATGCCCGCAACCAACCTGGATGACGGTGCCGGCAGCCCCATTTGTTTCGAGGGGGCTCGGGCACGGTATGTCAGAATAGCCCCCGACGCGGCCACGGGTGTTGGCAACTGGGGTGGCGAGCACATCGGTCTGAGTCAGGTCCGCTTTACGCAACTCAGAATCGTCTGACACTACCCCGAACACCGGTTCCGACATGCGTCGTTACCTAAGTGCTGTCACTGTGGCCAGCATAGCGGTAGGCACGTGGGGTGTGGCCGGTTTTGTTTCTGAAGGTGCGGCTGAAGGCCTGAGGGGAGCCGAAGCCCGTCTCTTCAGCGATTTCCGCGATGGGCAGATCTCCTGTGCGTAGAAGCGCCATGGCTCGGTTAAGCCGGTAGTTTAGGAGATAGCTCCCGAGCGGGATTCCTGCGATCTCCCTGAAATGGGCTCGTAGGCGTGACGTGGAAAGCCCGAGCTCGTGGGCGACATCGGTGACGCCAACCGTATGCCCCCGCCATTCAGCCATTAGCCGGTTTACCTTCCGTAGGAGGCTGTCCTGCGGGTCTGGAGGAAAGTCGGCAGCCTGTGACTGAAGGTCCTCAAGCAACGAAGTCAGCAGATAGAGCAGAGCCGACTGAAGTTGGGCCTCCTGCATTTCATGCCGCTTGGGGAGCCGACAGCGATACCACTCTCGCAGGAGTACAGCGAATGCCTCAGAGGAGCCCTTGCCCGTGTCAAGCACGCGGCTTCTCAAGGGCTCCAGAAAAGTGTTGCTCGAAAGCTCGAACGTGCAGAAGAGCCACCTGATCGCTGACGATTCCAAGTGGCTGAAATGGTGAAACTGGTAAGGCAATATCAGTAGGGATTGATTGGGCCCAAGTGATAGCACATGGTTGTCTACATGAATACTGCCTCGCGTTTCCACGTTGCAGACCAGAACAAACCGATGATGAGAACGGTTCTGCAGGGCTTCCTGCTGCAACGTCTCCCGAGTGGTTCGCTGGAACAGCAGGATGTTCATCGGTATCGGGAGTGATGCATTCTGGCCGATCCCAGTGAAGTAGTCCTGCGGCTCCTCCAACTCAAGCATGCTCTGGTGAATGGTTCTCATTTCTCCGTGAAGCGTACGCCTTCCCTTGGAGGCAGTCAATAGTGTTAAGTATCGTGCAGTAATGGCAAGTTAATGATCTTTATTGTTGAATGAAGATCGGCGATTCTATCCGTATCGGAGGGACAGAATAGTGATGGATACAGATACCACAATTGAGCCGATCCTCGACCCCAAGTTCATGCCAGCCGCGCTCTGGACTCGGGCATATCGCAGCATGTGCGCAACAAGCGCCGCTGCACACGAAGTGGCTATTGCCTTAGAGCGTCCCGATGGCACGACGTATGTGAGGCGGACCCAGTTGCTACCCCATGAAGGGGAGTCCATCGCGCTGAACCGGA
This sequence comes from Verrucomicrobiota bacterium, assembly GCA_018645275.1. GTDB lineage: Bacteria > Verrucomicrobiota > Kiritimatiellia > UBA8416 > UBA8416 > JABGOW01. The sequence goes on along the minus strand of JABGOW010000257.1, from coordinate 1,894 downwards.
AGCATCTGGAGCGGTTGGTTAAGAGCATGCTCTGGCTGCAGGGCGGATCACGGCTGTCGATTGGTGGCGATGCAGCAATGGCAGCCTATATCGGTCAGGTCTACTCACCCGATGGTGCCCGATCATTCGATCACAGGGTGGTTGGCGAACAGATGTTCCTTGATGGCATGACGGTTGAGGCTTGTCCGTTGGAGTCCGTACCCAAGCCGCAGGATGCTTCAGTTGAGTTGGGGAGACATCTGGATGGTTGCCGAATTGGCTTTGATCTCGGAGGCAGTGACCGCAAGGTTGCCGCTGTTGTCGATGGCAAGGTGGTTTTCTCGGAGGAGATAGAGTGGAACCCCTATTTCGAGGAGGATCCGAACTATCACTATGATGGGATTCAGGACTCGCTCAAGCGTGCCGCTGCACACTTGCCGCGCGTCGATGCAATTGGTGGCAGTGCTGCCGGCGTCTATGTGAACAACGACGTTCGCGTGGCATCGTTGTTCCGCGGCGTCTCCAGTAAGGACTTCGACAAGCATGTGCGCAAGATCTTCCATCGTATTCAGGCTGACTGGAACGGGGTTCCCTTCGTTGTCGTTAACGATGGTGAGGTGACCGCGCTAGCGGGGGCGATGTCGCTCAACGATAACGCCGTCCTTGGTGTGGCCATGGGCACCAGCCAGGCCGTCGGCTATTGTAACGCTGATGGTCGGATTACATCCTGGCTGAATGAATTAGCATTTGCTCCGATTGACTACCGCGATGATTCCCACGCCGATGAATGGTCCGGCGACATTGGCTGCGGTGTGCAGTACTTCTCGCAACAGGGCGTGGCTCGCCTTGTACCCGCGGCTGGTATTGAGCTTCCGAAAGATATGCCCTTTGCCGAACAGCTCGTTGCGGTGCAAGAGCTCATGGCCGCGGATGACCCGCGGGCTCGACGTATCTACAGAACCATCGGCACCTACTTCGGCTATGCCCTTGCTTCCTATGCCGAGTTCTACGAGATCCGGCACCTGCTGCTACTTGGTCGCGTGACATCCGGCCCGGGGGGTGGGGTGATCATTGAGGAGGCTGAATCTGTGTTGGCTGCCGCGTTCCCCGAGTTGCGAGAGCGGATTCGTATCTCGACGCCGGATGAGAAGATGAAACGACATGGCCAGGCCATTGCGGCTGCAAGCCTGCCGGCAATTGAGAGGATGCAATGAACCCGTACCTCACATTCGTAGAGAATATTGAATCCAACGTAACGGCGGCTCGAGATGCTGTGGCTCCCGCCACGGTGACGCCCCCTGTAGAGCGCGGATCCAAGGTCTTGCTTTTCTCGCCGCACCCCGACGATGAGTGTATCACGGGGTTGCTGCCGCTACGGCTCATGCGTGAAGCCGATCGACAGATTATCAATATCCCAATCACGTTTGGCAGCAACACGGCTCGACAAGCGGCTCGGGCAGAGGAACTGGGGAATGCCTGTGCCTGTCTGGGGTGGACCGCACACCGCAACCGAAACGACCTTGCCAACCTGACCGCTGATGACATTGCTGCTATCCTGCTGGCGCTGCAGCCCGATGTTATTTTTGCTCCGCATGCGCAGGACTGGAATCCTCGCCACATCTCCACGCACCACGCTGTGATAGAGGCACTGGAGCAGTGCGGTGACGCCTTCGCGTGTTCAGTTGTTGAAACCGAGTTCTGGGGGGCTATGGGTGACCCAAACCTGATGGTTGAGGCCGACGCCCGAATGGTTGCCGACCTGGTCTATGCCACCTCGCTCCATGTTGGGGAGGTTGCGAGGAATCCTTATCACCTGTTGCTGCCGGCTTGGATGCAGGACAACGTTCGTCGCGGCGGCGAGCTGGTTGGAGGAGCCGGAGCAGAGGTCCCAGCCTATCATTTTGCGACACTTTAT
>JABGOW010000079.1 GCA_018645275.1 Verrucomicrobiota bacterium | reverse complement strand
AGAGCCTTGTCAGGCTCATCGACAAGCAACTTGGTCTCTAAATCTGCGAACAAGAAAAATGCAGCGTACGGCTAAAGCCGCCGCTGATTTTCGACGTTGTGCCGGAAAGAATGATTGCACCCGAGACCCTCGCGTGGTACATTGTCTTACATGAAGACATCAACACTCACAATTCGAATGGATGACGAACTCTCTGCGCTCCTTGACACGGTCACCAAGCGGTCAGGTCGCAACCGTAGCGACATTGCCCGCGAGGCCCTTAGGCGGCAGCTCCGTGTCACCCGCTTTGATAACCTCCGCAAGCGTGTGATGCCATTTGCTGAAGCGCGTGGCTATCTTACGGACGACGATGTCTTTGCCGCAGTGTCATGAGAGTCTTTCTCGACACAAATGTCTTGGCCGCTGGTTTCGCCACTCGCGGACTGTGTTCTGACCTCATCCGTGAAACCCTTGAAAACCATGAACTGATCACATCCTTGGAGATCCTTGCGGAACTTAAGCGAATTCTGCGAAAGAAGTTCAAAGTTCCAGCTGAGCAGGTGGAAGAGGTTCTGGATCTTATTCACAGCTGTGGGCAGATTTCCGAACCCAAACCCCAAGCGACCTACGAGATTTCAGATCAAGATGATGTACCTCATCTCTCAGCTGCAGAAACTGCACACTGCGAGTTTTTCGTTACAGGAGACAAGGAGCTTTGGAGCGTGAGTCCCGTCGGAACCATGCAAGTGCTATCGCCACGGGAGTTCTGGAAAGCAATTCAGGCACAACCAAACACTCCACGCTATGCGCTGCCGCGCAAGCGTGAGTGACACGTTAGGCCTTCAGAAAAGGATTTGACCGGTATATTACCAGGATATACGCTAACAACATGACAGAGCCGATATCACTACCTGAGTTCGAAGGGTTCGATTGGGACGAAGGGAATGTCGAGAAGAACTGGATATCCCACCAAGTCACGCCGCAGGAGGCGGAGCAGTTGTTCTTCAATCGTCCCCTGCTCGTGGATGAAGATGTGAAGCACTCGCGAGCTGAGAAGCGATACCTAGTGCTGGGGCAAACAGATGAAGATAGACCTCTGTTTATTGCATTCACGGTGCGGGAACGACGCCTCCGCGTCATTTCCGCACGCGATATGCTTCGAAAAGAGAGAAAGGTGTATCAATCATGAAGAAGATACCGACATTCAAGACGGAAGCCGAGGAGCAAGAATTCTGGGCAACTCACGACTCAACCGAATATGTTGATTGGTCGAAGGCCAAGCGTGCTGTGTTCCCGAATCTCAAGCCATCAACCAAGACCATCTCTCTGCGCCTTCCACAGACAATGCTTGAGGAACTCAAGCTATTGGCGAACAAGCGCGACGTGCCATACCAGTCGCTCTTGAAGGTGTTCCTCTCAGAACGTATTGAGTCTGAGTTGGAAAGACATCAACCGAAACTGGCGAGGGCCTAACACCCGCTTCCACTCATACAGCAAGAAGCCGCGTTGCGGCTTCTTGCTGATGGTGAAGCGAAGCGTTCTGCCAGAGAAGATGATTGCGAGCCAACTCGGCTGGCGGTAGCATATAGATAGATTGGAGACGAATCATGCATAACGAGTTTACAGCCATAGTTGAACGGGATGACGAGTGGTTTGTCGCCTATTGCCCCGAAGTGCCAGGCGCAAACGGTCAAGGCGAGAACAAGGCCGCAGCAATCAAGAACCTGTCTGAAGCCATCGACCTGATTCTTGAAGACCGGCGTGAGGATGCATTCCGGGGTCTGCCTGCTGGCGTTGAGCGGGAACTCGTGGCTGTAGGATGAAGCGCAACGCTCTCATCAAACATCTTCGCCGTAATGGGTGCTACCTCAAGCGAGAGGGTGGCTCACACTCCCTATGGTGCAACCCTCAGACAGGCTGGGTTGAGGCCGTTCCTCGGCACACCGAAGTCGCCAATGGGCTCGCCCGAAAGATCTGCAAGAAATTGTCCATTCCTCAGATTGGATGAGGCAGAACAAGATGCCTGGACACATACCTTAAACGACTCACACTGAAGATAGCCTGAGCGAACAACGACGGTGGAGCGTACGGCTTACAGCCGCCGTTCACAGCGGGCGTTCGCCAGAAAGATGATTGACGTCGGTCGCGTCGCGTCGTACGCTATATCGTACGCACTGGAGGTGTAATCATGACAACTATCACAGCAACAGATGCCCGCAAGAACCTATACACGCTTCTCGACGATGTAGCCGAGTCTCACGAGCCAATTCAGATCGCCGGCAAACGCCACTCGGCAGTACTTGTTTCAGAGGATGACTGGCGAGCAGTACAGGAAACCCTCTATCTCACTGCTATCCCGGGGATGCGTGACTCCGTGCGCAAGGGACTCAAGACCCCGGTTGAAGAATGCGAAACGGGGCTGGACTGGTGAGTTGGACACTCGTCTACACCAAACAGGCCAAACGTGACGCCAAGAAGCTATCACGCTCGGGGCTGAAGCCCCGTGCCGAAAAGTTACTTGCGATCCTTGAAGCCAATCCCTACCGAACTCCCCCACCGTTTGAGAGGCTTGTCGGCGATCTGGCAGGTGCCTGCTCACGTCGGATCTATATTCAGCACCGACTGGTCTATCAGATTATGGATGACATCAAAACGGTCAAAATCATCCGTATGTGGACACATTACGAATAGCGTGGCGAACAAGGCCAATGGACGGTACGGCCTACAGCCGCCCGTCATTGCTAGCGTTGGAAGCGAGAAAGTCTCAACGAAAGAGTGCCACTATAGTATCACTTCTCCATAAAAACGAAACTTGTTACAACACTGAAACGGCAGGCCACTCGCGTACTGTCCGATCTGCATGACTCAGGGAAAACCGTGTTGATGACAGGGCACGGGAAGCCTTCTGCGTATCTAGTTGATGTGAACTCTTACGAGTTCATGCAGGAGATAGGAGAACTGAAATAAGCGCGATTAGCTTGAGACTACCAAATTCGATCCACGACCGTGCACGGGTTCTATCAAAACGAGACCATGTGTCTATCAACCAGTTTGTGGCAACCGCCGTGGCAGAGAAGATCTCTGCCATGGAAACCGAGAACTACCTCGCCAAGCGTGCCAAACGCGCCAGCAGAGAACAGTTCGAGGCAGCTTTGGCCCAGGTTCCCGACAGGGAGCCTGATGAACATGACAGATTCTGAAAGCGAACAAAGCGATGATGCGCGAAGGGCATGACATCGCGCAATGGCTCAATGCCATGGGCATTACCGGTGTCGTGCTCGAGTATCGAATGAGTAGAGGTGGATATTCACATCCCAAGCTGGCGCTACTTTCCCAGTAGCGCATCCAGATCATCGAAGGGGTTCGCAACGGGCGGGGCAGCTTCACCAACGGTGACCGGCTTTGAGGAGCGGGCGTTGTGCTCATGGGTCTCGTGTTCGTTGTCGTGGCAGTAAAGGCAGAGCAGCATCCAGTTGCTACCGTCGTTCGGGTTGTTCCTGAAATCGTGATCAATGTGATGCACGGTAAGTTCCCGCAGCCGCCTGCCTGAAAACTCACGACCGCAGCTTGCACAGACATGCGAAAAGAGCTTGAGTGCACGCTCCCGGTACCCGGAAGCCCGCACCTTCCGGTCGTGCGCCAGCTCACGACTCAACCGGGTCCGCTTCTCTGCCTCAGTTTCTTTCGCCTTCATACCCACACACTCCAGTCTCTGGGCTCTCTCCGGGGCGAGGGCGCCCCGGCTCCATTACTCCAGACGAGTCAGCCGCACGATATCACATTCGTCATTCCGCATTCGTCTTCTGGAGCAACCACGCCATATTCTGTCCAAGGGCCGTCATGGTTCTCAAGCCTTCGGCATCCTCTTCGACCTCGCCTGCCTTACCGCCGTACCCCAGATTCCAGTAGCTCGAACCCGGCACGATCATCTCCCCGATCAGAAAGAAGTGATTCAAGGAATTGAAGGCGTGAATACCACCGGCACGACGCACCGCCACAACCGAAGCGCCCACTTTGCGACGAAGAAAATGGCCATTGGATCGGGAGACAAAGCCCGCTCGGTCAATCAGAGCCTTAATCTCGGGAGTGATATCGGCAAAGTACGTTGGCGATCCAAGAATAATGCCGTCGGCATCCCGCATTTTGGCAATACAATCGTTAAGCATGTCGTTTTCGATCACGCAGCGACCATTCGGCTCTTTACGGCATCGGTAGCAGGCCGTACACCCATGCACCGCCTTGCCGCCAATCTGGACGACCTCGGTATCAATCCCTGCCTCCTCCAATTCGCCCAACACGGCCTTGATCAACCGAAACGTATTGCCATCCGCATGCGGACTTCCGTTGAATGCAACAACTTTCACCTGTACCTCCCCCACTAAATGTCGAACCTCTCCACCCAAAACTCAGAACCTTAGACCTCAATCCCTCTTTGGCAAGTAGCGGTAATAGAGGAACAGATCAAACGAGACCATGATCAAGTTCATGATATAGAGCCCTATGATCCAATCCATGCTGTAGAGGGCTTTGTGGATGCACCCGCTAACATAGCCAACGCACAGAATCGCCATGAAGAGCGGACTCTTACCCACGACCTGCTTCGTCCGAAGGGACTTGGCAATCGAGATTGGCCAACTGATCCCAAAACACAACAACATCCCCGCCTCAAAAAAGCTCATTCACATAACCTTTCAGTTGATGCCCTCTACTTTCCTCTAGAAGTTGCCTTGGGTCAATACCCAGATCCGCTTGAGGACATTCCCCTATTTTCGCGCGTAACCTCACATTGGAGATCCTTCGGCAAGCTCAGGATGACAAATCCCAAGGGTATTCTGTCATTCTGAGCCTATCGAAGCATGACAGAGAACCTTGGCCAACTGTCATCCTGAGCGAAGCCGAAGGATCTCATGCGACAAGCAGAGCGAGAAACATGGGAAAGTCCTGCCCAGCAATCCGTTGACGCTACTTTCGTTCCCGTGTATCTTCTCCTCTCACACCTGAAAACAGAGAAAAGGACTGGGCTGTCATGCGAGCAGTATGCATCATCACGCTAGGAATCTTTATCGCTGCGACGCTAAAGGCAGATGAGGTCTTCCCAAAAGCCAGCTGGAAGGACGCGCCGGATCCATTAGCCAGCCCCGATGCGTATGCCGGCGGTGCGCTCTCCACCTTCGCGGGTCAGTACCCGCAGAGCTTCAATTACTACCTGGCGAACAACTCTTTCTGCTCGCAGGTTTTCTCTCTCATGTATGAGACGCTTCTCGATATGGACCCGCTCACGCTGGAGTATACCCCCGCCATTGCCAGCAAGTGGACCATCTCCGACGACAAGCAGTCTTTCACGTTCAGCATTGACCCCCGCGCAACGTGGAGCGATGGACATCCCATCACCGCCGAAGATGTCCGATGGACCTATGACGCCATCATGGATCCAGCGAATACAACGGGACCGCACAAAGTCTCACTGGGGCGTTTCTCCGCCCCAAAGGTGCTCAACAAACATACGATCCAGTTCACGGCGAATGAGGTACATTGGCAGAATGTTGGAGCCGTGGGTGGGTTTCATATTCTTCCCAAACATGCGTTCTCGGACCTTGACTTCAACAACATCAACTTCGAATTCCCGGTTGTGTCAGGGCCCTATCAGATCGCAGAGGTGAAAGAGGGCATCGCGTTGCATCTCGCACGACGCGAGCAGTGGTGGCAACGCCAAGAGAAGCGTAACCAGAACAAAGGGAACTTCGAGATCCTTGTCTTTCGTTTCTACTCGGAGCGTGAGAATGCCTTCGAGGCATTCAAGAAAGGGCTAATCGACATCTATCCCGTACACACCTCTCGCCTCTGGGTGAAGGAAACGCGTAGCGACAAGTTCGTCAAGAACTGGATCGTCAAGCAGAAGATCGAGAACTATCAACCTGTCGGGTTTCAGGGGTTCGCTATGAATATGCGGCGGCCGCCGTTTGATGACATCCGGGTGCGCAAGGCCATGGCACACCTTCTGGACCGCGAGCGCATGAATCGCACCCTGATGTACAGCCAGTACTTTCTTCACCGCTCTTACTACGAGGATCTCTACAGCCCAGCCGAACCATGCACCAACCCGAGCTTCACCTTCTCGCCAGAGCGGGCCGAGACACTACTAAAGGAAGCGGGCTGGGCCGCCAACCCCGAAACAGGGGTTCTAGAGAAGGATGGTAAGCCGTTTGCCTTCACGTTCCTCTCTCGCGACCCCAGCTCTGACAAATTCTTGCAGATTTACAACGAAGCCCTTCAGAATGCCGGCATTCAGCTCAGCATTGAGCGCAAGGACTGGGCCGCGTGGGCAAAGAGCATGGACACCTTCGATTTCGAAATGACCTGGGCCGCCTGGGGTGCGGGCCTGTTCAAGAATCCTGAGTCCATGTGGCACTCGGCAGAAGCGAACCGCCCCAGCGGCAATAACATCACCGGTTTCGAACACGAAATTGTCGATGCCTTGATCGAAAAGCAGAAGACCGAATTCGATGTCAGTCGACGGCATGCAGACTGCCGCAAGATTGATGCAATCATCGCCCAGAGCTGCCCCTACGCTCTACTCTGGAACCTGAACTACACCCGCCTGCTGTACTGGAACAAGTTCGGGGTCCCCCCGACCGTTCTCTCCAAGTATGGAGACGCAAGTGCTTCCCTTTGGTACTGGTGGTACGATGAAGACTCTGCCGCAGATCTAGAGGATTCCATGCAAACGGACAGCCCTCTTCCCCCCATCAGCCCCGTGGTTGATTTTGATCAGGAATTCACGCCAGAGAATGCCAGCACACACACAAGCTCAATCGAGAATCTTGCCCCCTAGACTCAGCAACCCACAACCCTGAACTCGGAACCCAGAACCCCAAACCCCATGCAACGCCTAAGCTACTTCATTCGACGTCTGCTGCTGATGGTGCCCACCTTTCTGGGGATCACCATCATCTGCTTCGGGTTGATTCAGCTTGTTCCCGGCGGTCCCGTAGACCAAGCCATTCTCCAAATGCGGGGTATGCAGGCAGGAGAGGCGGCAACGGGAACCGATGCGGCGGTCCAACTCACCGAGAGCTACCGAAAGCAACTCGAAATCCGATTCGGGTTTGATCGCCCTTTTCACGAGCGATACGTCAAATGGCTTGTTCATGATCGCCTCGGTATGCAGATGCCATCCTACAAATTCACCAACAAGACCACGTGGCAACTGATCAAGGAGCGCTTCCCTGTCTCGCTCGCCTTCG
>JABGOW010000080.1 GCA_018645275.1 Verrucomicrobiota bacterium | reverse complement strand
AGCGTCCCACCTGCTTTCAGAACATCTCTGACGGTCTCTGCGCTGAAGCCTGGCCGCAGCGGCTGGCCGGACTTGTTTATATATCGTCAATAGGCATAGTGGTTTCGTGCATTGCAAACGCCAGGAAGAAGTGGAGCGGGCGACGGGAATCGAACCCGTATGATCAGCTTGGAAGGCTGGAGTTCTACCATTGAACTACGCCCGCGCAACGGTAGTCGTGTTGACTGAGCCGCGTATAATACAGGACCGACGATTGGAGTCAACCCTTCATTGTTCGGTAACGCGGAGGTTCGGAGAGGCGTCGCAATCCATCAGAGAATCCCCCCATCGACCCAGCCCCAACCCGGCGATGCAGCCAATCATGGCGGCATTATCACCACAGTGCTTTGCCTGTGCAAGCAGGAGCTGTTTGCCGTTTGCTTCCGCGTACGCCGCGAGGCGGCTCCGAAGCCGACTGTTCAGCGAAACACCCCCGCCCACAGCGAGCGTGTCGATGTCCTTCATCGCCTTTGCGGTCTTCCGCACCAGCGAATCTACAATCGCTTCCTGATAACTGGCAACGACATCAGCCAACAGCTGTTGATTGCCGTCTTCAATTGGATTCTGCTTCAGGTAGTAGAGCAGCGCCGTCTTCAATCCGCTGTAGCTGAAGCAGAGATCTGAATCCATGCCATTGATCAGCCCCCGCTCACGCTTTGCCCGCCCCCGCGGAAATGCGTGGAAATCCGGGTTTCCCTCTCGCCCCAATTTGTCCATGATTGGCCCACCCGGATAGCCGAGCCCCAGTAGATTGGCGCCCTTATCAAAAGCCTCGCCCGCTGCATCGTCAATGGTCTGTCCAAGCAGCGTACTCTTTCCAAGTGCATCGACCCGAACCAAACAGGTGTGCCCCCCAGACACCACAAGCGACAGAAAGGGAAACACGCTCTCCGGCGCGGGGGCTTCGGGGGCAAGGAAGGGCGAGTAGATGTGCCCCTGAAGGTGATTCACATAGCAGATGGGCTTCTTAAGACGCATGGCAAGCGCCTTGGCAGCCGCCAACCCGACCAGCAGAGAGCTTGCCAGCCCCGGGCCATAGGTCACTGCAATGGCATCCACGTCGTTCCATCCAGCACCAGCTTGCTGAAGCCCTTCCTCAATTACGCCCGGCAGCACCTCCACATGCGACCGGCAGGCAATCTCCGGCACCACCCCTCCATAGGGGCCATGCAAATCAACCTGACTGAAGATTACGTTGGAGCACACCTCATACGGTTTGCGGACCAAAGCAACAGAAGTCTCGTCGCAGGATGTCTCGATCGCCAGGATATTCACGACTACCGCCTCTTCTCAAAGATCATGACCGCTTGAAGCAAATCAACAGCGCGACCGAGCTGGCGGTCAACGACGTCAGCGAACTCGTCCTTCTCCTCGTCCTTGTAGAGATCTGGATTCTCCAACTGCGCCCGCCGAATCTGAACCTTACGCCACTCCTCGCGTCCCAGATATACCGGCAGATCCGGATCAATACCAATTTCATGAATCAGGCGATCGCTGGGAGTATAGTAGTGAGCCGTCGTCAAACGTACTGCCGACCTTCCATCCGACCGACTGCCGATCACGCTCTGCACGGACCCCTTTCCAAAGGATGTCTGCCCAACGAGAACCGCACGGCGGTGGTCCTGCAACGCCCCCGCAACAATTTCCGAGGCGCTCGCACTGCCACCATTGATCAGCACGGCCACTGGAATATCCAAGTAGCGAAGACTGCCAACAGCCTTGTATTCCACCGTCTTCGTCACCCCTTCCCTCCCCCTCGTGGAGACGATCAGTGTTCCGCGCTTGAGAAAAGTCTCTGCAACGCGAATGGATTCCTTGAGCAGGCCGCCGGGGTTGCCGCGCAGATCCAACACCAAAGCCTCCATCCCTTCGGCTTCAAGCTCCTTGAGGGCCTCGTGCAGCTTCTCCGTCGTTGGTTTGGCAAACTGCGTAATTCTGACATAGCCGATTCCGTCACGGATCATGCGCGTGCCTTTCACGCACGGAACCTCAATCACATCGCGAATCACTTCAATATCCCGAGGTTCACTGTCGCCCTCGCTCAGGATGGAGAGTACAACTTTCTCCCCCTTTGGGCCGCGAAGTTGATTCACGGCCTCCCGCATCGAAATCCCCATGGTTTTCTCAGCGTCAATTGCAACGATCTTGTCGCCCGACTGCAATCCGGCCCGAAAGCCCGGCGTGTCCTCGATTGGAGAGATGACGGTGAGCGTGCCGTCGCGCATACCGATGTGTATCCCGATCCCGCCGTACTCCCCTCGTGTATCATCCTTCATGTCCGCGTACTCATCACCGTCCAGAAAAGCACTATGCGGGTCCAACGCGTGGAGCATCCCCTTGAGTGCGCCCTCGATGAGCTCGCCATAGGAGCGCTCCTCCACGTAGTACTTCTTCACCTGCATAAGCACTTCCGTGAGCAGTTCCATCTGGGCATAGGCATCGTCAGTCGTATTGGTCTCACTGGTATCTGCGGAGGCGTCAACCCGAATACAGACTCCACCTACCAGGCAGGCAACACAAATCCACCGTACGTATCTCAGCATCATAGCGATCCTCTAAATTGCAGAATTGTCATAGACAGTCGTGAATCCATATCAAAAGCATCAGGCTCTGACAACGTCCGACACAGCTTTGCCGCACGCAGAATCGCCCTGTGGCTTGACGTTACTGAACGAATCTGGGACGCTCAGACGCCATGCGGTTGCGTTCTCTATCTTCAACTCTCGTCCTGGCCTCCCTGGCACTCCTCCTCTTCGTCAGCATCACCCGGATCTATCCGCATGTGCGCAGACAGAAGGTCACGTTCACAGTCGCTTCAGCACCGGCGGAGGCGTCCGTTTCTGAGGTATCTCTGGAGTTGCGACACAGAGGGAAGATCATCTCCATCCCCCTAAGCCCTGCGCAGGGAGCCGATGGAATCCGCCTTTGGAAGGCAGAGTGGTGCCCCGAAGTCCCCACGCTCATGCTGCCCGCACGCGTGCTTGTCAGGCGGGCCGGCGCGGACACACCGGAGGAAGCCGAGGTGTGCCTTGAACCGCTACACACCGGCAACAACCTACTGGCCTGGGCACTTGAAGAGGACGAGGGACGCCACCGTGCTGTACGCGTCTCATCCGCAGGGACCCTTGAGCAGGTTGAGCGTACTGAGGTCATCACGGTCGCGGTGAAAGCGTGCACCGCCATCGTCGTGCTCCTGCTTGTCCTCTGGATGACAGGTCGTTACCGCGAGGCAGGACGAGCCACCGCCCTGCCCTCCTCTCCACCGTCCGCCAAACGAACCGCACTCCTTTTGGGCGTGCTCGACCTCACCATATGGCTCCTATTGGCAGCGGCATGGACCTGGCCCGCTGCGCTGGCCCAGCACCACGAGATCGTCGGAAGACACTATGATTCAATGGGAACAACTTGGGTAATGCACTCTGCACCGCGATTCAGTCATCAATTCAAAGATGCGATGAGCGCGTGGCCAACTGTCGCCGACTATCGCCGAATGGACAGTTTTGTTCTGGTCTTCTTGAGCATTCTGCTGAGCAGCTTCAGTGCGGCAAAACTACACGGGCTTTTCCAAATCATTGGCGTGGCGACATCGGCGTGGGCTGCACAAGGGCTCGCACGCGCGATGGGAGCGCGTCGACCCTGGGACATGATTGGCGGACTGTGTTTTGCCTTCTCCGGGCTGGCGGCACATGCGCTAATTGAAGGACACATGTACCACATCATGTGCCCGTGGCTGCCGCTTTTCGTCTGGGCGTGGTATCGCGCGATGTGTGAGAACCAGAAGTGGCACTATGGCACAATTGCAGGAGTTCTGTTCTGTCTTTCTCTTCTGACCAGCGCCTATCTGGGCGTGTCCGCGGCCCTCATTGCCGCCGGCCTCTTTCTCGCCACGGTCATTCGAAAACGCACCGTTCCGTGGCTGCAGACGCTAGCCGCCTCCGCCATCGCCCTTCCCGTGATCCTCGCGATTCTTCACCTATACGGGGGCGACGGCGATGGGCTCAGTCGAGATATGACGGTCTCCACAGCCCTCCAGGCAAGTGCACATTGCCTGAGCGTTCTCGGTGCAACGCCAGAACTTGACCGCGTCCAACACTCGCTGGCGCTGGAACTCTCGCCCCTTTTGCTGGCTCTCGTCATCGTGGCCCCCGTGGTTCTCGGGAAACGGAGCCCATACCGAGTGCTTATGTGGATCGCCGTCTCGGGGCTACTGCTCTCCATCGGACCCGGATTCTCGGTGAGCGACGATCAGGCCCTCTTCCGGACGCCTCTTTCTCTGCTCGCCAACACCCCGCTCAAAGTTGTGCTACGATTCCCCATCCGCTTTGCCTGGATATGCAATCTGTGCGGCGGAATACTGGCGGCGGCGGTTGTGACACAGCTGTCCCTGAGCGGTCGGCGTACCGCGTGGCTTCTTCTGCTGCTCGCACTGCTGCTTCCTTTCGCAGCCACTCGCCTGCCCGCACGCCAAAGAACACTCACTTGGTCGACGCCAGATGTGTACGCAACATGCGCAGCACCCATCCTCGATCTCTTCCCCGTTCAAGCGTGGCCTCCCAATTTCGACGAAATGTGGTTTCATCACCTCGCGTGCGCCTACCAAACAGACCATGGGTTGACAATCGCGGCCAACGGCATGCATACGACCCCCGAAGGTCAGCCCCAGGTTCGACTCGGACAGTGGACAACACGACAGCTTCTCGCGGGGCATTCTGATGAGGCTGCCGCCATGCTCTCGGCACTCGGGTTCAAAACCATCGTCTTCCATTCAGACCTCTTTCTTCAACAGGATCGCGAAAGACTCAACGCAGCGCTCCTCGAGTTTGGCAGCACACAGATTGAGTCTACAAATAGTAGTGTTCGTGTCATTGCGCAGGCCATTCCCCAGCTCAGCCCCGCGTTGCCAGAGCAGGAGCGGATCGAGCGCTACGAGAAGTTGATCGACGCACTGGATGCAACCCCTGGCGGAGAGCCCCTGGTTGAGACCCTACACACGACCCTCACCTGGCCCCACACCTCGGGCAACCATATCGCTGCGCTTGTCGGAATGGCCGTGTACACGCTCACCGCAATTGGCTGGTTTCTAAAACCTCGCATATCGAAACTCCTGCATGAACGACACTCTGCAGCACACTCATGAAACACTCGGAAAGCATAGACTCTAATCCCCCGTCGGCATCAGGCCGATGGATGCAACATACCCCTGCATGCATCCTATTCCTGTCTATTGCCGTCATCCTTGTCGGACGTAGCCTCTTCTCGGGAGGGTTGGTTATCTGCTCCGCCGACGCCCCGGATGCATGGATACACATGTGGGCGTTCTGGCGCTCCAAGTATGCCCTACTGGGGCTTGATCACAGCTATCTCTTTTCTCACACGCTCTCCTTTCCCGGGGTCGTGCGCGAACCCATCGCGGTTTTCGATCCGCTTCTCCCTCTCCTCTCAGTTCCGCTGCAGTTCATCTTTGCCGACTGTGCGATCGCCTACAATGTGCTTGTCTTTCTCGGGCTGTTTTTCACCGGGTTGGCAGGTTACCTCCTTGGCCTAACGTTCGGACGCGGCCGGTCAACGGCGGTTGTTGCAGGCGTGATCATCGCCGCAAACCCATTCACCTACCGGCTCATCGCAGGCGGATACGCCGAGTACGCCTGGTGGGGACTTCTTCCCCTCTCCATCGCCCTGTATCAGAGCTACCTGCGACAGCCGTCGCGCCCCTTGCTTGCGGGGTACATCGGAAGTGTGACCGCGCTGCTCTTGATGTCGATCTACTGCGCCTCGTACTTCACAGTCTTCGCGGCGGGCTCATTGCTATTCTCTTCCTTGCACGCGGTGAGGACCGGACGGCTGACCCGCCTGAAGCGAATGATTAGGCTACAGCTCGTGACGCTCTGCTGGCTGCTCCCGCTACTGCTATTCTGGGGCTATTCACTCTCCAAGCTCGCCTGGAAGAATGTCGAGTGGCCACACCCCTTCCCTACGGATGAGGTCCGCATCTACACCGACCTCTCTCTCTCTCAGTTCTCGTTCGATGCCTGCAGTACGCCGGTCGATGCAGAAGAAGCCCCGCCCTCCGCCCCGGACGGCGACATGTCGCACTGGATGGCATGGCGCACACTCGCGGGTTCCCTGGATGCTTCTGAGCTAGTGGATCTGAGGCGTTCGTGGACGCAGAAGTACCCCACGGAAACCAAATCGCAGGATGAAGCAATGGCCTATCTGGATGAGTCCGTATTCGCCCGCGAGTGGCTCGTCGTTGCGCTACTCGGATGCCTTGCCTTCGCGACCCGACGAAAGCGTAGGGAAAGCGCCTGTTACGCGCTTCTTGGACTCCTATTCCTTCTGCTCTCAGCCGGTCCTTTTCTCATTCGTGGAGACCACATCGTCGGTCTCGCCAAACTGCCCTACGCCTGGATGTATCAATGGGTTCCCGGGTTCGCTCGATTCATCATCCCAGCACGAGCCTTTCTGGGTACGGTGCTCTGCGCCGCCATCCTTGCCGTTCGTGGAACCGAGGTCGTCGCGGGGCGGCTCTGCCGCCGCAGTCAGCGAGATTTCTCACCCGTTGTCAGTGCGCTTTCAATCGCACTTGTGGTTGCCTCTTTCGCTCTCACCGGATACCATGGATACTCGCTGCCGCAGACAGAGACTGCCGTTCCCGCCATATACAGCACCATACGGGGGGAGGCAGGGAGATTTGCACTTCTTGACTTACCCACAGGCGGCGCCTCGTCCCGTCGAATGCACTATCAAAGTGTCCACAACAGGCCTGTGTTCGGGGGGCTCGTCGCCGAAGAGTGGACGGAACAGTCGGGTACCGATGTTGTAAGAACAAATGCCCTCGTTCTGGCAATGGAGATGCCGGCTGCTGTGGAGAACTCCGACGCGCATCTGGACGCAGCCGCAAATGCACTGTCACAACTCGGGTTCCGGTATCTCGTGCTTCACCGCGATGGCTATGGCAGAGGCGAAGAGCACGCCGCGGCAACGTCTACCGCAGATGCCGTCCTGAATACCCCCCTGTTCAACAATGGGCAAGTCAGCGTCTACCGTCTACCGTGAACATCGCCTTCCACCTTCGCGAACTGGACCACATCCGAGAGCGCTTCTTGACCGCGGATGGGCGCGGATTACACGGATAAGGGATGATGGTGATGCAAGAATCTGGCGATCAGACTGCCAAAAGGCCCTATGGCATCCAGAACGTCTCCATATCCGTACCCATCCGCGCCCATCTGCGGTTGAATCCCCT
>JABGOW010000081.1 GCA_018645275.1 Verrucomicrobiota bacterium | reverse complement strand
GCTGTTTCTTGGTGGATACCTTGACGGAACAGGAACGGGGACATTCACGCAGTCGGGTGGTACAAATACAGTGAATGGTACCATGCAATTCGGTGGCAATGGCCCGAATAGTGGTATCTATAATCTTGGGGGTGGCACCCTTATCGCCCAGAAAATTGACAATGCCAGCTTAGGAACGTCCACCTTCAATTTCAACGGCGGCACGTTGAAACCATCAGCGGGAACCACCACTTTCATGCAGGGACTGACGGCCGCAAACGTCAACACCGACAGTACGATCGACACAGCCGGCTTTGACATCACCGTTGCTCAGGCGCTACTCGTGGGCTCCGGGGGCGGCCTGACCGTAAACGGTGGCGGCACGTTGACCCTGAGCAGCGGCTTAAGCAATTACGATGGAGACGTCGTTGTCACCAATGGAACACTGAATGTCACCGGAACCACGGGCGGGGTCAACCCGACAACCGGCGCACTGGGGAACCCCCAGGTGGCCCGCACCATTCGCATTGACAATGGCGGCACGTTGCTCTTCAACAACAACGATCTATTCGGCAATAACCTCTCAACGCCCAGCGCAACGGTGTCCATCAATGAAGGGGGATTGGTGGAGAACGCCGCACGCTACAACCTTCTCCATAATCTTGCATTGAATGGCGGCGAGCTGCGTGCAAACGGTGGTGCAAATGCATCATATCCTGCGTACTTCCTCACCGGCACCGTCACTGTCGGCGGCGGCACGGCCTCCCTGATCACGGCTAATACGTCCGTGAACGGCAACAACCAAGTCCAACTTGGCGTCAATGCCGGGACGGCGACGACGACATTCAACGTCGCGGAAGTCACCGGTGACGCGAGTGCGGACTTGACTGTGTCCGCGGTCCTGCAAGACGGGCCGAGCGGTGGTACCGCACACCTGACCAAGAGCGGTGCCGGCACAATGCGCATGACAGCCGTCAATACCTTCAGCGGGAATGTCACGGTCTCGGGTGGAACGCTTTCGATCACAGAGGATAACACCATCGCTAACGCAGCAGATGTACTCATCAGCGCAGGCGCGAAATTGGATCTGGACGGTGCCAACGATACAGTAAACGAGCTGTACCTGGGTGGCGCGCCAGGAAGGGTGGGAACCTGGGGGTCAACCAGCAGCGACGCAACAAACAAGGACGACACCTACTTCTCCGGCAGCGGAGTCCTCACGGTCACCGAGGGTCCCCCGGCCCCAACACTATTCAAGTTTCGTTGAGCGAATTGCCCCCGTAGTGAGACACAGACAAGATGCTACAGCCAAGAATGCGTACAAGCCATGAACAATACAGCACAATTCATCATGGCCTTGGTCGCTCTCACGATGATGGGGGTAGCCGGCAATTCTCACGCGAGCCAAACGGTGACGACGGAGTAATTGCTCGTGGAAATGATCGACCGGGACGCGGTCGCCAGGATTCCTGAGCCCTATTACGTCTGCAAGCAGGCCAGCAGCTGGAACCGTTCGCAAACCGTTGTCGGGGGCCCGAATTGGCAAGGAACGGCCCAACTACCTGAACGGTAAGCGTGCCGGGGTCGAGATGGGGAGCAGCGGCCCGGTCATCCACTGTCGGGTTGCCCCCGACGGGACGATCACATTGTCAGACTGAACGTAGCAAAGATTGAGAACACGATCTGGCGGATGTGAGAGTGATGAGCAAGCGAATACATAATCAGGGGGTGGCGGCCCTCCTGTTGTTTGCAGTGGGCGCCCATGCGAACGGATTTCACTCTGATTTCTCGGAGGCATCACTGGGCGATATTGCCGGATTGAATAGAGATGCACCCGGTGCGCCCGCCCAGGATTTCAGTCTGAACACGACAGACGAAACACTCGATTTCGCGACTGCCAACGCAGATATGTGGATCACGCGTGCCGGTGCACCGATTGCGTGGGTTGCTGCGCCGATTGCTTTCAGTGGTGAGGTCTGGTCGGCCGAAACTTATCTCAGCATGGAGAAGGATGGCAGCAACAGTAGTGAGGTCGCCGGAATCACCTTTTACGGCGCACCCGACGGGGTTCGTCCTGATTTCAGCTTTGGTCTCGACGATTGGAACGGGTGGCATGTGCGGCTGCAGGGACTGGGTGACAATGATCCCAATGTCGCGAGCGTCGAGCTTGGCACGGCAACCGGCGTGTTTCTCCGCACTGAAATCACCGAAGGCGGGGCGGAAGACACCTACAACTTCTTCTATAAGATCAATTCGGGCGATGATTGGATTCAGTTGGGCGGAAACGCCATCAATTATCCGTCAAGCATCGCAAATTCGCGCGTGGGCTTGTTCCTGAAATCCAGCGCTATGGGCGGAGCGGCGCAATTCGATTTCTTCACGGTGACGCCGCCACCGAGTGCCGTTATCGAGGTTGAGGAACCGAGCAATATACGCATCAATGCCGCGACGCTGACAGGCAACCTCATTCGTGCGGGAAGCGAGCCGTCTGATGTTTGGTTCTGCTGGGGAACAACGGATGCCGATGAGGATTTGGCAGGGTGGGAGCAACGCACAAACCTTGGTAATCTGCCGCAGGGACCTTTCGCCTTGAACGTGAGCAATCTGATTTCGGACACGGACTATGTGTATCGTTGCGCCGCGTCGAATGAGAATCAAATCGCGTGGTCGGGCGCGCAATCCTTTACGACGTCCCGGCCGCGAATTGCCATCGTTCCCGTTCAGGTTGTCGAAGGAAATCAGGGCACGACTCAAGCGGTGTTCACCGTGCGGCTTTCGTGTCCCTATCCAGAACCCGTCTCCTTTACTTTCTCCACCGTTGATGGCACGGCCGGTGCGGCAGACTACGCAGCCCAGAACGGCGAGCGCACGTTCCTGGCCGGGCAAACTGAACTACAGATCACGGTGACCGTTCATGGCGATGTTGACGACGAGGCCGATGAGGATTTCTTTCTGCAGATTCAGAGTTCCGGTATCGCGGCAATCGAAAATGGAACCGCGCGCGGCATGATCTTGTCGGATGAGCGCACCGACTATCTCTCGCCGTCAGAACTCGTTGCGGATGAGGCAGCTCAACTGCTCTATGTTGCGGAATCCTCTGCTGGCCGCATCGGGGTTATTGATCTGACAAGTGACACGCTTGTCGGTTCCATTGACCTGCCGAACAATCCTTCCGGACTCACGCTGTCGGCGGATGGCGCCACGCTGTATGTCACCGCGGGCATCGCCACCGGTGTGGTGCATGTGGTTGATACCGCATCGAACCAGCTTCTCAAAAGCATCACCGTCGGTCATTCGCCACGCTCGCCGGTCTGGGCATCCTCCAACCGGCTCTATGTTTGCCAGCAGTTTGACAATGCGGTATCCGTGGTCGACTTGACGCTGGATAGTGTGGCGGGGTCGATTCCTGTACTGCGGGAGCCCTTTGGCGCAACGCTGACCTCGGACGGCTCAAAACTGCTGGTGGCAAACCTGCTGCCGCATCAAGCCTCTACGGCCGATCATTCTGCGGCATCGGTCAGCGTGATTGACACGGCAAGCGGCACCGTCGATCAGCATATTCTGCTCGCACCGGGATCGCACAGCCCCCGCGGCGTGGCTATTTCTCCGGACGGGCATTATGCGGTTGTCGCGCACACCTTGGGGCGATACCGGATTCCCACCACACAGATCTTCCGCGGATGGGTCAACACATCGGCGCTGAGCATTATTGATCTAACGTCCATGACGCTGGCGAGCACCGTTCTGCTGGATGATCTCGATCTGGGCGCGGCCAACCCGTGGGGGATGGCCTTTGCCTCAGATGGATCGGTCCTGAGCATCGCGCATGCGGGTACCCATGAATTGAGTGCCATTGATTGGCCGGCGCTGCTGACCAAACTCGCCCTGAACCCCGGCGATCATTCCGTCGACCTGACCTTCTTGGTTGGATTGCGGCGTCGCATTCCGCTACCGGGCAAAGGGCCGCGCGACGTGGTGATGGTGGGATCGAACGTGTATGCTGCGACCTATTTCAGCGCGTCGGTTGCCGTGGCAGACATAACGCCCGGGCAGGAATACGCGGCGCACGAGATCGCGATTGGCTGGAAGAAGCCGCGCGACGCGGTTCGTCAGGGGCAGTTCTATTATTACGACGCCCGACTCAGCGCCCAGCAGTGGCAGAGCTGCACCAGCTGCCATCCCGGCACCCGCAACGACGGCTTGAACTGGGATCTGTTGAACGACGGGTTTGGAAATGCCAAGAACACGAAGAGCATGCTGCATGCACACGAAACCGCCCCAACCACAATTACGGGCATTCGGGCTAACGCTGAAGTTTCGGTTCTGGCCGGCCTGCGTTACAGCCATTTCGTAAATCACACCAATGCGGAGAATGTGGAGATCAATGCGTTTCTGCGGGCGCAAAGACCCGTCCCCAGCCCGCATCTCAAGAACGGAGCACTCAGCGCGGCGGCGGTTCGAGGGCAGGCGCTATTCACGAGCACGGGTTGCATGGGGTGTCA
Organism: Verrucomicrobiota bacterium; assembly: GCA_018645275.1. Taxonomy (GTDB): domain Bacteria; phylum Verrucomicrobiota; class Kiritimatiellia; order UBA8416; family UBA8416; genus JABGOW01. Next base: position 2,805 of record JABGOW010000081.1, on the reverse strand, counting down.
CAACGGGCCGTATCTGACCGACCAAGCTCTGCACGATGTCGGCACCGGAATCGGACGCGAAGCGGGGACTCATTTCGACACGCCAACCTTGATCGAAGTCTGGCGCACAGGCCCCTATCTATATGACGGGCGTGCCGAGACCATGCGCGATGTGTTGACCACCTTCAACCCTGCCGGCAAACACGGCTCGACCTCGGGCTTGTCGGAAGCGGAACTCGACGACCTCGAAGCCTATATCAACTCCCTTTAGGGGCGTATCATGATGAAAGCACTGATTCGTTTGACATTTGTATGTGGCTTGAGCCTGATCTCCTCGGCTCAGGCCGAACTGCCCGCCTGCGTTACCAACCAGCCAATCCTGTTTGTCGTGCGCTCGCAGTACCGGCCGGACCATCACAACACGGCCTCGTTCTACCCCGCCGCTGCCTACGAGCACAACGATGGATACTTCCAGCCCGGCGGGGCCCTCAAAAGGCTGGATGCGGCCTCGGGTGCAGTGCAGGTGATCCTGGAGACGACGACCGGCGTGATCCGCGACCCGGAGGTGAGCTTTGACGGCACACGTATTCTCTTTTCCATGCGAAAAGATGCGGACGACAGCTACCACATCTATGAAATCGGTGCGGACGGCACCGGGCTGCGACAGATCACCAGCATGGCGGATGTAGATGATCTCGATCCGATCTACTTGCCGACCGGACGCATTGTTTTCACATCAACGCGCGAGCCCAAGTACATCCAGTGCAACAAACACATATCGGCCAACCTCTACGCCATGGACGCCGATGGAGCCAACGTTCACCAGATCGCGCGCAGTGCCCTGTTCGAGGACCATGCTTGCCTGATGCCGGATGGCCGCATTCTGTATTCGAGGTGGGAATATGTGGACCGCAACTTCGGGGATGCGCAGGGACTGTGGACATGCGACCCAACCGGCACAGGACATGCAATCTACTACGGAAACAACACCAGTAGTCCTGGCGGCGTTCTGGACGGACGCCCCATCCCCGGCACGCAGGCAATCGTATGTACCTTCAGCTCATGCCACGACCGGCCGTGGGGGGCCATCGCGATCCTCGATCGCCGCCTGAGCGTGGATGGTCCAGATCCCGTGATGCATATCTGGCCATCACACACGAAGAGCTGGATTCGCGTCCTGAACCATGTCGACACCAGCTATGATCAGTTCGTATACTGCAACCCCAAGTACGAAGACCCCTATCCGCTCGTCGACCCCGACACTGGCGTCGGCGGCCGCTACTTCCTCTGCTCGCGCCACATAGCGGGCGAGCACATGGCGCTCTACCTGCTCGACACGGAAGGTTCCGAGGTGCTGCTCCACGATGAAGGCTCGGGCATGATGGGCTGCTACGACCCCATGCCACTGGAGCCGCGTCCACTACCTCACGACGTCACCGCATACCGTAGTTACGACGATCGGGACGGTCGATTCCTGGCGGTGAACGTGTACGACGGAACCCACATGCAAGGCGTCGAGCGGGGTGACGTGAAGTACCTTCGCGTGGTGGAGGCCCCTGAAAAACGTTTCTGGACACTCAGCGGATGGGGCGGACAGGGCTTTCAAGGCCCCGGCATGAATTGGGACAATTTTGTCAACAAGCGCATCCTGGGAACCGTGCCGGTCGAGGAGGATGGGTCGGCTCATTTCATGTGCCCGCCCGGTGCCTTCGTCTTCTTCCAGTTGCTGGACGAAAACAAGAAGATGCTGCACGCGATGCGCTCCGGAACGATTATTCAACCCGGTGAATCGCAGGGCTGCATCGGCTGTCACGAGCCCCGTGGTGAGGCGCCTTCAGCGTATGGCTCAGGCATGCCGCTGGCCGCTGTTAGAGCCCCCAACACGCTGGATGGGTGGTATGGCCCCGCACGCGACTTCGGATACCTGGCCGAGGTGCAACCGGTCTGGGACGCCAATTGCCTTTCCTGCCATGATTGGGGCGGAACGGGAGCGGGCCATCTCGTCCTAGCGGGAGACAAAGGGCTCTTCTTCAATGCGTCCTACACCGAGTTGTGGAGCAAAGGATACACAGGAGCAATCGGGGCCGGCCCTGCGGCTGTTCAGCAGGCCCGGGCATGGGGGACGCACGCAAGTCCACTCATCAATCACTTGGAGAGCGATCCCAGTCACCAGGCCGCCGTCACGCTTTCGACAGAAGAGAAGGAACGCATTACCACCTGGCTTGATCTGAACGCCCCCTACTATCCCTCGTATGCTTCGGCGTATCCCGATAACCTTGCCGGTCGCTCCCCTCTCAACAACACCCAGCTCGATCGACTGGGCGTGCTCACCGGCCGGAACCTGCACGCCATGAGCGGGCGCACGACCAATCCCGGGCCGCAAGTATGCTTTGACCGCCCCGATAAGAGTCCCTGTCTGGCAGGTCTCACCGGAGCTAACTACGATGAGGCGCTGGCGATCATACAAGCTGGCGCAGCCAACCTGGCGGCGAATCCGCGCGCCGACATGCCGGGCTTTGTGCTCGCCGGAACGGATGCCTGGCGGGAGGATAAGTACGGCATTCGCAAGCACCGTGAGCAGATGAACCTGGCTGCTATTAATGTCGGAGAGCGCGTCTACGATGCGCAGCCCCTGCTGGCGCTGCGAAACCTGGCGCCGGATGGCCTTGACGGTGTGTCGGCTGATGTGAACGGTGAAATCTACTATGCGCAGACAGGCGGAACGGCGGAAGTGTTTGTGTGCTGGGGCACGTGGAATGGCGGGGGGGCGACCGGAAACTGGCAGCATGTGGTTTCCCTTGGCGACTATGGAGAATCCTCCTTTAA
>JABGOW010000082.1 GCA_018645275.1 Verrucomicrobiota bacterium | reverse complement strand
TTATCGAGACGGTATTGACAAGAAGTACTGAGCCCGAATAGGAGCGAGAACAGAGCGTAGCTCCCTTATCGCTAAATTCGGGCTCACAAGACTACCATACCGATCCGTATTGGAGCATCCGTGGCTCCACCGGGGCAAGCCCAGTGGGGGCCTGAAGATGTGTAGAACAACGGGGGTTGCACCCCCGGCTGACATGTTACTCCCCTTCGGGCTTCGCTACGCTTCGCCCGACACGTCGGGGAGCCTATGGACGAAAAAAGGCGTCTACTCCGCACCGTGCTGGACGCTCAGAATGGCGACCTCAAGCTGGTACTTGGGAGCCTTTACGGTGAAGGCGGCCGGAAGGGCTCGGTCCCAATCCGGAAACGTGCGGCGACGCGAGCAGACGGCCCGATAGTAGCGTTTCCCCTTGCGCGTGACTTCGAGCGTAGACCATTCGGAGCTGCCAGCATCGAACACGTACCTCCGCACCTGCCGCTCAGCGGGCAGCGTCATCTCCAGGACGGGAGACCCATCTGCCAATTCGCCAGCCACGAGCGCATCGTGATCCGGGGCACCGAACAGAAGCAGCAGATCGCGGGCAATGTAACGCTTGACCCAGCGCTTGGAGAATTTTGGATTACAGCGCGCCACAACAACGCTGCCGTCTGGCCTCGTCTCAAAATCTGCGACCGTCCCGATGTCCGACATCACAATGAGCCGCATGGTTCCATCCGTGCGAACCGAAAGGTAGCCATTGAAAACAAACTGCCGACCGGCAGCGGTCATGATGACGCGATGTGCCATGCGAACATCGCGAGGAAATGAGGCCGTCAGCTCTCGCTTGAGAAGCTGCTCCATTCTGGTCTGCTCGGACTCATCAGGCCATGGCTGAATTTCAACAAGCGGCGGTCGCGTCAGCGCACAGCCGGCAGAAAAAAGGAGTAACACACAGCCTAGCTGAAGCTTGAACATCCAACACCAAACGCCTGCATTCGACCGATTTACTGGAAGCGTGGCACCGCTGACGGAATGGGGGCGACGTGCGCTCGATCTACTCATCGTGCTCGCCACCGAAAGCCACCTGCCGCACCTCATCAAGCCCGGCGGGCTGGTTGAGATCAAAACATGCAGCCGGCAGAGGTGTATTGATGTGCTGCGTAACGAAGCGAATTGCGGTGAAGTCGCCGCCGGGCTCCTTGAGGACCACGCGTGTTGCAGCAGACAGATCAGACTTGAAATGCAGTTCCACGGCACTGATGACTTTGCGCATGCCCGCATCGCGCGGCGTTAAGGTCAGGACGGGGGCAGGCGTCTCTTTGGCAGCAAGCCGGTAGTGATCTTTCTGCCCGCTAAGGTCACCACCCCAAACCATGGACAGGCTCTCCATGACTTCCCCCATCGCCGCCGCATAGCCAATCTTGAGCTTCTTCCAGCTCTCGCCCATCTTCTCGAATTGGACGACGTCCTTGCCGTCCGCAATCAGCATGGACTGATAAGGGGAAACCGTATCCCAACGCAATCGGTTGGGTTTCTCGAAAACAATCACCCCGCTGGAACGGAGCGGATCGGAGAGCAGCGCCATGTGGCGGTCCTGCTCGAACTCGCTCACGACTGTTCCAACCTGAACAAAGGCCTCCGCAAAGCGCGCCAGAAAGGCGTCCGTTTCAGCCGCACCTTCTTCGGCTCTTGAAAGCGTCGACAGCAGCAGACACAGTCCCATCAGGCTGGGCAACAACACGCTCTTCATGCACCGTCCTCCGGTCGTCGGATGCACGTTACCGCGCGCGTCCCGGACTCCGAGAGGGTGTAGAGCACAACAACACGACAGTCACCTTCGGGGGCCAACAGGGCCGAGGGGGATACCCGATCTGTCAGGAGCCCAACCGCCACGGCCATACCGAAAGCAGAAGCCGCCTGAAACTCTCCGCAAAGGTGCTTATAAGCCCCGTGCCTGATGGATTGCCCAAGCCGGGCACCCAGAGCATCAACCACTGCGCGGTACATATCATCGACAGCAGCGAAGCCATTGGCACCTGAAAGCACGAGGTCAATCTGATCCAACGACACCCCCTTCTCAGCCAATATCGCTTCAACCCAAAGGGCCTCGCGATCCGCATCCAAATGAGCCTCTGGCGTCAGAAAGAAGCGTCCGGTGGCCGTGCAGACAAGCTCAGCCAACCTGGACTCAGCATGCGCTTCCGGCATGATGCAAAATGCCGTGGCTCCCTCTCCCGGCAGAGCCCGTTGGCGACCGCTCAAATTGTCGGATAGGGGTAACAGCTTTGGAGAAGACTCCCCCCACCATCCCCAGCGTTTTCCGGCACTCAGGAGGTATGGCGTGAGCTCATCAACCGCGCCGACAATGGCACAGTCGGCAACGCCGGAGGCAAGCTCAGCGGCTCCGTGCCAGAGGGCATTCTCGAAGGAGACCTCCCGATGTGTCATCGTGGAGTTGAGGCCGCGGGCACCGTGCTCAATAGCAACCTGTGAGGCCAGTGCGTTGTGGACAGCATTGGTGAATTTCTGGGGAGACGGCAACCCCTCCTCATTTTCACAAAGAGGTTCGATGAAGGCCGCCGTCGCAGCAGTTGCTCCCAGCCCAGTGCCAAAGGCCACGCACAGGCGATCGCCCGGAACGGATTCGAGGACATCGGCATCGCAGCTTCCGCCAGCCGCGACCAGGGCCATGAGCTGAATTCGATCCAACCGACGCCGCCGACGGGGCGCAATCATCTCCGAGGCACCAAAAGCCTCCGCACAATGGTATGCCATGGTTTGCCCTGGAGTCAACGGGGCGCCAATATCATACGGAGAGGGCTCCGCACCCTCCGCCGAACACGCTTCGAACAGCGCATCGGCCGTACCGCCCCAGTGCGTCACGGCGCCGAGACCGGTCACAAAAAGGCGACCCCTTTGGGTGGCTTCCGGCAAAGGCACGGAAACCGGTTTCTCTGCCGCAAGAAGATCGGGGTGCGAGAGAATCAGAGAAACGTTGTTTCCCCCAAATCCGAAGGCATTGCTGAGAACATGATCTTGCCGTGCGCTGCCAGATTCCTGCACGGGTGCGAGCCCAATCTCGGGGTCCACTTCACGGAAGCCAACACTCTGGGGAGGGCCCCCGCGACTGAGCGACTCAATAGAGATGACGGCGTCGATAGCCCCGCTTGCGGCAAGCGTGTGACCGAAAAGGCCCTTCGTAGAAAGCACTGGCGGGATCGCCGATCCGAATATGCGCTTGATCGCACGCGACTCAACCTGGTCGTTGTCGCGAGTGCCGGTACCATGCGCATTAATGTGACTGATCGCTTCGGGCTGAAGTTCGGCAGCATGCAGAGCTTTGGTCATCGCCAGCTCAGCGCCCTTGCCCTCACTCTCCGGGGCGGTGGCATGAAACGCATCACAGCTCGTTCCCCACCCTGAGAGCACGGCCAGAACCGAGGCCCCACGCCGTTCCGCCGACTCGCGGCTTTCGATCACGACGATGCCTGCGCCCTCTCCCAGGTTGATCCCTGCCCGGTCTCGGTCGAACGGTTTGGTTCCATCAACGTCGAGAAGAAACAGCGAGCCAAATCCGTCGACAGTCAAGCGGCAGAGGGAATCGGAGCCGCCGGCAATGACGAGATCCGCTACGCCATCACGCACCATCTCCCCCGCAACGGCAATTGCCATCGCCCCACCGGAACAGGCCGTTGATACGGTGGTTGTGGGGCCGAAACAGCCGAAGGATGTCGCACAGAGGTCTGCCGAAGACGCGCACTCATGATAACGCAGGGGGCCGAAACGACGGATATCGCGCTGCATCAGGTTAGCCAGAACCCGCTCGGTTCCAAGCTCGCCACCAACCGTGCACCCCATGACGACCCCAGCCCGTGGCCCGATATCGCCAACCGTTCCCTCGCTGAATCCGGCCTGAGAGAGCGCTTGAATCGCTGCAGCGTAGGCCAGTTTGTCTGATCTTGAGCCACGCAGCCGTTTTCCGCAAAGCGTATCCAAGTCCTCACGGATCTCCCCCACGGGGGCATCCCCGTGTCGAGTGGAGCTTAGGATGGTGAGCGGCCGGGTTGCAGGAATACCTGCCATCAGCGAGGACCAGACAGCGTCCTTGTTCGAACCGGAGGCACAAACAATGCCCATTCCCGTCACAACAGGGACTCGGTCACTCATTTGGTGCGATTCTCCGCAACAAAGGCAGCCAACGCGGAAATGGATGCAAATGCCTTCTTGGTCTCTTCAATATCCTGAACCGCAATGCCGTAGGACTTCTCAAGCATCACAACCATTTCAAGGGCATCGATGGAGTCGAGTCCGAGTCCTTCTTCGAATAGCGGCTCATCTGAATTGATCTGTTCTGGAGTAACGTCCTCTAGGTTAAGGACTTCAATAATATTGGCCTTCAATTCCTGAATCAGTTCTTCGGTCGACATAGCTTCCTCGTTTCCCTTAAGCGGTTATTCGCCTGCTTTGCACAGATCCAAGCATGCGGCTCGGACCTCGACACCAGCGCCAACAGTCTTTTCTTTGGGCGTCTCGCCCCCTGCCCCTTGCACCAAGTATAATGCGTAGACATCCCAGCAGAAGGGGCTGGGCTTAGCAAGGGCAAAATCGAGAGCCTCAACGGCATCGGCACTGCGTGCCTCGCAGGCCAGGCACAGCATGGCCCGCGCCTCACCGAGGTGGATGCGTTCAGCCGCCTCGTCAAGAATCGTACGCCCTCCAGAGCTACCAGAAGTGAGACAGAGCTGTGGTCCCTGTAGCCGGTGCCGGATACACATTTCCCCGACCACACTGCTGGGCAGTGTATAGACAAAGGTGCTAGGGCTGATGTCCCGAAGGAACGCGAGGTCCGTGGAAAGGGAACCGGTTGGCGTCAGCAGGGCAACGCCGGTTTCCCGCCGCTCATCGTCGGACCGCGCAGCGAAATCAACGCCCAGCAGCTCTACCGCCATCAATCCAAGACGACTTAACAGATCCATACGTCCAAACCGCGGGCACGGCGAGTCGAATAGCGAAGACCAGGAAATGCCCGCCAGGTCCATGGGATCTGCGGGGGCTCCGTCTTCTCCTGGCCATTGCCGCGAACCGCTGCTGCTGTTGCCGAATCCTTCAGGGGTCAAGTAGCTTGCTGAGTGGAGTACAACTTCATTCTTCACGGGCTTCCACCTCCAATACGATGGCACCGTTCGTTCCACCAAATCCGGAATTCATCTTCAGGATACGACTAAAAGAAACCCCGCATTGTGCATTCTGAACGATACGGGGGGCCGCCTCGTCATCCGGCACTGCGAAACCAGGCGTGCCCGGCATGATGCCAGAGCGCGCTGCAAGCACACAGATGACGGACTCGATAACACCGGCAGCACCCAGCGTATGTCCCAGTATCCCCTTACATGTGCTCACTGGCGGGGCGTGTTCACCAAACACGGTTTCCAAGGCCAGCGCCTCCATGCGATCATTGTAAGCGGTGCCCGTGCCGTGCGCGTTCACATACTCAATCTGTTCTGGCGACCAACCGGCCATGCGAAGCGCGCGCTGCAGCGCAAGCGCGAGGCCTGACCCATCGCGAGAAGGCCCCGTCAAGTGGTTGGCATCGTTACTGGAACCCCACCCCGCAACCGTTGCCAGCGGAGCAGAGGCCAGATCAGCTCGGCAGAGCACCATCGCCGCCGCGCCCTCCCCCAGGGAGAGGCCGTGGCGATCCTTGTCGAATGGGCGGCAGCCGTTCGGATCAAGCGACATAAGCGTACTGAAGCCGGCGACCACGAAATGGGAAAGAACGTCCACCCCGACGACAACTACCGCGTCCACGTCCGAGGAGAGAATCAGACGAGCCCCTTGCTGAATGGCAAGCAACCCGGAAATGCAAGCAACCGACACACACTGAACGGGCCCACCGAAATGGTTCGATGCCATCAGGTCAGCCGCCACTTCAGAGGCAAGAATATGGCGTGATGCGTTTTCAGAAGCGGGGGTTCCGGCAACAAAGGCATCGAGGGCAGCGACCTCGGCCTTCGTTGTTGATAGCACCAGGCCGATCCGATCCGCAGGAATGTCCTTCAACTGCGGTGCAGCCTGAGCGATCGCCTGGCGCACGGCCGCATCGGCTGCCGCGTAGACGCGGGAAGATCCTTCACAACCAAGGCGCTCCCAAGCGCCTTCTGGAAGAGCACCAACCCGGGATGTCATGTAGGGCCCTTCGGCATATTCGGGCACGTCGCGCAACCGAGGCTGGTTGGCCCTGATAGCCTCAAGCGTTTCATCGGCGCCAATGCCGGCGGCCGAAACGATTCCAAGGCCTACGATTGCAGGTGGTGTTCTCATTCCGGTTCCATCCATAGCGGCTCCCACGCCTCAAGGCGTTCCTGCATCATTGGCGGCCAACCCAGACTCAAGTTTCCCTCGGGGTCAGAGAAGACCTGGGTGCTGAACCCAACAACCAGGAGTTCCCCCGTTCCCGAACGCCTGACCTGGAACTTGAACTCCAACTTGGCCGTTTCACTCTTGTACAGTCGCGCCTCAACATCCAACACATCATCCAGTTTGGCCGATGCAAGAAACCGCATTCGACAATCAACAACCGGGGCAGCGACTCTGCTTTCAATATAGGCCGGGTAGTCAATTCCATAGTGCTGGCCGAATGCGCGGCGCGCATCATCAAAGAAGGAGAGATAGTGCCCATGCCATACAATGTTCATTGAGTCGATCTCCTGAAAGCGTATACGAACCTGCGTGCAATGCGCCAGGTACGGCCGGGGATCGTCAAACGAACACTGTTTTCGGTCTGAATTCACACTAACTCCAACTACACTCTCAGCCTGCGCCGCCGGTGGGGGATGCTTCCGGCTCAGTGGCGGCCTCTTTCCAAAACGGATAGAAGTTGTACCACTGAAAGGGATACTCCTTCAGAGCGGCTTCCAGCCGGCCCGCAAATTCCGCTGCGCATTCAGCAAGGACCTGTTTGCGCTCTGCTCGAGACGCCTGCGGCACATGTCCGGCAGCATGACAGAAGAAGCGATACCGATCAACACCTTCGCGCATCGCGAACGTCTGAATCACCGGAGCCCCGGTCATCGCAGCCATGAGATACGGACCCGTTGGAAAATCGGCAGGTCTACCAAAGAAGTGAACTTCGGCTGAGGTCGTATCGCCAATGGCCCGGTCGCCATTGAAGACGACGATCTCGCCTTGCCGTAGAGCGTTCATGATGGAGAGACTTGATGAGAGATCCTGTGAGGCAGGAAGCACGTGGAAGTTCCGCGTCAGTAGCATGCGGTCAAACAACCGCTGGACACGTTCGACTTCATTCTGCAACACGACGAGGTTGATTCTTGTT
>JABGOW010000168.1 GCA_018645275.1 Verrucomicrobiota bacterium | reverse complement strand
CCTCCGCATACTGTAGCGTCCAGCACCTCTTGCCCTCTTCGGCGAGCATTCTCTTGTACTTCTCGCTCTCGCAAAGTCTCGCGCCGACCGACTGCTTTATGTCGGCTGGCGTAGAGCTATCCTTGACCCTGTCGAGCTGGCAGACGAGGTCGACATCGTAGTCGCTCTCCTCCCCGTCCCTGAGCGGACGGACGATCGTTCCGAGCCGTAGCGACCCCTGTGGATACACCTCTGGGCTGTAGCCGGCCAGGGCCGTCCCCTCCGCGCTCAACCAATCACCGACGGCTTTGTATTGTTCGACGGCCTGGGCATACTTGCCGGGCGGAATGTCCAGCGACTTGGCGATTCCCTGAAGCAATGCATTCAGCTGTACTTCGTTACTCGGTGGCATCGTCTTCCTCCCTACCAATCAAGATGACTGGCGCAAAGCCCGTCTTGGGGTCGGCTTGGTCGTAGAGCTGCCAGCTCTGGTTCGCCTTCGGCTGCCGGACACGGCCCAACTCGACCGCGAAGGCAACCCCCATCACCGGGAATACATGGAGCGTCTCGTCCGTCCCGTGAACAGCCTCAATCTGGCGGATGACACCGCGCATGAAGGCGCGATAGCCACTCAGCTGCTCGCGCGATTTGAGGATGTCCTGGCTCGGCTCCGGCGCTGTCACATGCCAGAGGGCAACATCCTCACCCAACACCTGCGTGATTCGGTCCCGAGCGACGGGGGCAGTCAGGGAGAGCACCAGGGCGACTGGGCCGCGCGTGTCGCCGGGTGGGGTCAAGACGTATTCCAGATCACCTTGGTCGCCCTCAGGCCAGTGCCAGGAGGCCCCCGGCTCTCTGTGACGCTGATACACGTCAACGCTGGCGATATCGGTCAGTAGCGTCCCAAGCAGGATCAGTAGGGGTTGTGGGGCAAGGGCAAAGACCGAGAGGTGCCCGATGGACCCGGTGCTGATCGGCACTGAGACGCGCTGCTCGAACTTGGTCATCAGCTCCTGGCACTCCATTTGCCAGAAGAGATCGCCATCGTCTCGCTGCGAGCTATTCCTCAGAGAGAGCTCAATCCCACGGCTGTCCCCCGGATAGTGCCGTGGAAAGAGCGCCGCCGCGCAGTCGTTGTGGTTGAGAACAGGCGAGTGCTGCCCAACGTTCGCACCGTACATCAGCACATGGCTTCGCTTGTCGGGGGAGATCTCAGTCACTACTTCCACGCGCGATTCGTGGTCCCTCTTCCACCCCTGCAGTAGCTCGACAGAGTATTTCTCACCTGCCTTGTCCTCATCCATCAACTTGTGGCAGTCGTGGCAGGCGAGCAACAGATTGTCCGTACTGTTGAGGCATTCCGGGGGAACGTCCTCGTTTCCCCGCGCGCCGCCAGGGCTGAATGCCCAGATATGCGCTGCCTCTGCGATGTTCACCTGCTCCTGTGTGACAGGAGAGCGGTAGAGCGCCCTGTTGCACCCATCGAACTCGCAGCGACCCGCCGCCCGCCCCCAGAGCATGTACCTAACACGCTCCGGGATGTGTCTCGTCGCGTCCTGCTTCGGCATGTTCCCTCCTCGCGCCTATCGCTACCACCTGGGTTCAGTCGCCACCAGCCAATTAGCTAACTCTACCAGCAGACAAGCAAGCCGCAAGCCGGCAACCGTTGCGTTCCCGTACACCGCAGTGTGGTCTCCTGCAACGCTGGGCTAACGCAATCGCCGACCACGGAGCCCCGGCTATGGCCATGTGGAGGTGCAAGGCGCGCCTAGCACTGCAAACCAACGCCCCCGGAGTCATCGCGATTCCGGGGGTGTTCTCGCTATGACAGGAACGCTCAAGCTCAGGGGCATGGTGGCCCAGATTTCACTGTAGCGTCCTGCTGAGTATTCCCCTCCAAGTGCCGGATTAGGTGGCACGCCTTGCTCATGTATGTAACGAAGCACCTGAGGACCATCACACTCTCCTCCCTGCCGACATCGCTACCCGTGGGATGGCCGGCTTCGTTTCGGTTGACTCTGATCACGTCGAACATTGAGTCCAGCCAGATTGACATGTTGTCCGCGAGATTGCCGGGGATTCTCGCCTTGGCCTTCTCGAGTTCAGGGCGCATCTTCCTGAACAGCTCCCGAACGCTCGTTCGTGGATTGCTGACTGCCTTTGAGATCGGCTCACGACCCTCTATCAGAGTACTTCGTGCCATGGCTTGCGCCATCCGCACTATCACGGCCTCGGACGCAACCCCTATCATCACATGACAGGACACATGAAGCTCGTTGACGAACGCCATGATTGCTTCCTGTGCATATTGCTTCTCGATTTCACTCAGTCCCTCGGCCTTTCTGACAAGACTCGTATACCAGATGGTGTCGTTGTAGGGGTTCTCAGTGACTCCACCCAACGGCGGGAGCACATCGAGACATGCACCGAGGGCTACCGCTACGGAATCAGCGGCAGCCGACGCACCTGCTGTTTTGCACCGGAACACACCACCCAGGGGTTCTATGACGGGATCCACGCAGGCGGCCGTGCATTCAGCCGAGTGCTTGGTCGTGCGCATTGGCCTCGTAGCAAGACGAGTGAAGCGCGATCCTCGGCAGGTGTGGACAGACCAGGAGCCGACCCCTCGACGACGCGTGCCGGGAAATCTCCTGCGCGCGATTCGAGTAAGCCCGCAGAGGGCCTCGCCGGAACGCGTGAGGAGTGACGCCTCCGGGCGACGGGGAGTGGTGCCGCATCCCGAGCCCCCGCCAGGGCGGCGCCACTCTTGCCGGCGGGCGACAGGGAGCCGGTGCATAGGAGCGCCTGGCAGAATGTGGGTGGGCCAGGCGTGACAGGTCGGCGAGGCGATGTAGTGGGCCACGAATGCAGGGGACGCGTGACCCCGGACTGCGGTGTGTTGGCCTCTGCGAGGGCTGGGTTGGGTTGTGCTAATGGGCTACCGTGCATCCCACGCGAGTAGTCGCTGGCTTGATGAGCCTGCGAACGGGCAACGCCGGTCGCGAACGCGCGCTTGCCAGTTCCCGCCCTTGCGGTTCCGGCAGGATGTCGCTACAGTCTGGACAGGATGGGGGCCCTCCAATCCCAGGCCGCCACAGCTCAGGACCGTGACTTCGGCGACATTGCCGAACCGTGGGAGGACTGACCGAATGGGGAAAAGAGGAAAACGCTTACCATGACCGGTGGGAGCAGACACTACGGCGACAACCCAGGGCCAACCTACCGGGGCTTCCGGCTGCAGGCTCTATACACGCTAAGCAGGATTCTCGAGTCTGGGGAGAACTGGATCTTTCAGCCGGAGGGCATAGAGGATCTAGCCATTCGTCTGGGCAACGGTGATCTCACCGAGATTGTCCAAGTCAAGGCACACACCGCCCCGCTGACTGCCTCATCGTTCAACAAAGCGTTCTATGATCGGGTGGCCGAATACACTCGCGATACCCCCGATGTCCCAGTCATCATTGCCACATACGGCCCCGTTGGTTCCCAGTTCGGACGAGCGGTGAGGGAAGGGGACGACGAGGCAGTCGAACAACTGGCAGATTACGTATCGAGGATCGTCGGTGATGAGGAGTCGGCACGGCGGATCATCGCTAGCCTGCGGATCGACAGCTTGTGCGAGGATGAGGTCCGGCAGCGCACGATCCGGAAACTGGGCGGACTCTGCACCGCGACAGCTCCAGAGGACGCCTTGGAGTTCCTGTGCTGGTGGCTCTACACATCAGCCGAGGGCAGGACACCACTGGGAAGAGAAGCCGTGGTGCAGAAAATCGCCGGTGTTGGCGAGTCCCTTGCCAAGAAGGCGGCCTACGCGAAGGAGTGGTTCCGGACGATCAGACCCCTGGTCGCGGGGGGACCCTCTTCTGGAGGTCCCGAGCCGCTGGCGGAGGAGTTCGCTTCGGGTGTGGCCGCGAGGTTCGAGCACATTGTGGCGGGCGTGGATGTCAGGAGAGATGCTCTGCTCGCCCGCGTGCATGAGTCCGTGAGCAAGCACAGCATTACAGTTGTGCGCGGCGCATCTGGTCAGGGGAAGTCAACCCTCGGCTACCGGTATGCTCATGATTTCTTCCCCCAGGAATGGCGTTTCCTCGTCGATCTGATCGAGAGTCCATCCCACGCCCGCGACATTGCGTTGGCATTGGCGGGGCACGCGAGCGCAACCGCCGCGAGAACCCTCGTCCTGGTCGACGTAATGCCCGGTAGCACGTCGTGGATCGAGTTGGCTAGATCCCTTGCACAGAACAGGACACTCAAGCTCCTGGTCATGGTGCGCGAGGAAGACTGGCGGCGCGGTTTTGCTCAGATGGGAGACATCTCCTACGGCAACATTGAGTTGACCCTCCAAGAGGAGGAAGCCAAGGCGATCTACGACGGTATGTCTGCACTGCATGACATACCGGATCTGCTCGACTTCCAAGATGCGTGGGGAGCATTTGGTGCTCGTGGTGCCTTGCTGGAGTTTGTCTACTTCCTCCATCACAACGACACTCTCGGCGCACGCCTCAAGTCGCAGGTAAGTCAGCTTGAGGATGCTGTACGTGGTGGCGCTTGCCAGCCTCAGGAGATCGACTTCCTGCGACTGATCGCGGTTGCCACCGAGTACGGAGCTTCTGTGGACCTTCGCGGGTTGGCGGAGATCACAGGCGTGCCGGAGCCCAAGCGTGTAGCAGAGGCCTTTGAGAGGGAGTACTTCCTGCGCCTCACTCAGGGCGGCCGGTACGCCGTATCTCTACACCCGATTCGCTCGGGAATTCTAGCTCGACTGCTGACGGACAACGCGTTCTCACCGTGGACTGAGACCGTAGCTCGTGTCCTTCCGGCAGTCCGGGAAGGGGATCTGCAATGGCTTCTGCTTTCCGCATTTCACCATAGGCCCGAGAGCTCTCCCCAGATACTGGAAGCACTTCACCAGTTCCAGCCAGCCACGTGGACAGGTCTGTCCGGATGCGTGCGGGCTGTGCTCTGGCTCGGCGTTCGGGAGTATGTGGATGAGAATAGGGCTGTGATCGATGAGGCCTTCTCTGTCCATGGCACAGGGTGGCGTTTCATGCTGAACTACGACATCGCTGGTGTTGGTGCCATACGTCCCTCGGAGATGTACTCGTCATTCGGCTTCGATGGAGCCCAGAGAGCAGCGGAAGCAGCAGCGGGGTTTGAGGCCAAACAAACTGACTGTGATCGCGTCTTTCATCACTTCCGCGCATTCATGGAGTCCAGACAGAAGGAACCGTCGACCCCCACTGCTACGGGCGACTGGCGCGCGCTTGGTGAGGTGTGTTTCTGGCTGGGTCACCTGAACGCCGAGAGCTGCCTCAGATCGCTGCCACCAGCAGAGCTGCTCAAAGGCATCATGACTGAAGAGAGCATTGAGGCAGTCGGCGAAGCCTGCATTGGCGCTTCCGCCCTGTGGGATCAAGGGTACCGGGAATGGTATCTGGCACACGAGGACTTGCTGAAGAAGAAGCTTCGCAGAGCCATCCGGGCCGTGTCGCTGGTAGAGAAGGACGACACTGCCACTGCGGTCTTCATCCTCTCAACAGAGGAGCTAGCTCTCCTCGAACAAGACGACACTTTGGCCGTCGGGCCAGCTGTGTCCCTGAACAGCCTGGTCATGGATCGGCTACACATCATAAGGAACATCATCCCCCTCAAGCAGAAGTATGGGTGTAGAGGCATTGGGCATCACACGCCCCTGATTGATCTCCCATACGACGAATCCGTAAAGGAAGGCGTCTTGCGTGAGAGCATTCTGCCTCGTTGGGCGCCGGAGTTGAATAGTACCTATGCCCAACTAGCTGAACTCGAGCTCCATCCGGCATCCTGGGAGCTGTTCGTGACCGAGACACTTCGTCTGCGGGATGAGGCCCTCGACATCTGCGCAAGTGCCCAAGATAGCATATTGGCCCACTACGCTGAAGAGCGCGGTGTCAACGTGTTCCGTGAGCACATAGAAGGCGACAGATGGGATCAACTCATCCGTGACAGCTTTCGCATCGCTTTCTTGCCCAGGTGTGGCGTGGACGAGTGGGGCCTGGCGACAGCCAAAGACATGGGGGCACCATCCCCCGCAGGCCCGCACCATGCACGGATGCGCCAACACAGGGCCAAGGGCTACAAGAAGGCTGCTGACGAGTATTCACGTACCCTTGGGAACTTCCTGAGGCAAGCCGTGCCCGTATTCGTGCGGAACACAGCGATTGGCAAAGCTCAAGGGATACCGGACCGCAGGCGAGTGGAGTCTCTCCTAGCGCAACAAGGGTTCTCTGGAGAGGGCCAACACCTCACGATGGTCAACCTTGCCGACTTCTGCAAAGCCATCCCTCAGTTCATCGAGGAAACAGAGTGCCTTCTTGCTGAGCAGATCCCCCAGGACCAGCACATGCAACTATCGCGTCGTGAGCTACATGATTTCCCCCGGCTGTGCCTACTGTGGAGGGAATTCCTTGAGCGCCCTGATTACACTCGTGTCCGCCATGCTAGAGAGAAGTCTCTGGCGCGACTGCGAGGACTTGATCCGGAGACTGAACTGAAGCACCTGCGGGGGCGAGTGAATTCTGCTCTGAAGCGAGCCAGCACGTCCGGGATCACTCTCCGAGTATTCGAGACGGACACCCGGTGGGAATCTGAACCAGTGCTCTGGATTCTCTGTGACGCTACTGACCCTAGTCGCTTGCTCGATGCATCGAGAGTTACCCAAGCCTGTCTGCACAAAGCTCTTGGCTCGGTTCGGGAGAATACGGCACACCGTTTCCTCGTGGACTTCTTCTGGCCGAAGATCGTGGCCGTCCCGTTGCTCGCGGGGAAGAGCCTGAGAAAGATGGCTTACCCGTTTCTACAGGTTTCCTTGCTCGTAGGGTCACAGGGAGCCAACAACGATTACCAACACATCCCGCTCCCCATCGAGGAAGGCACGTGGCAGGCAACAGGGCTTCAGCAGTGGGAATCTCATCAGATCGCGAAGGTGCAGGGGTTCTGCGATGCTGTGACCAAGCTCTATGGTCTCTGTAGTCACTACGTTGATTTCAGGCGTGCAGAGCCAGACATGGATGATCTAGGCACAGAGATCGCGTTGGAGTACATACGGGAGACGCAGGGCGCGATGAGTGAGGCCCTGCAAGACACGCTCGGCCGGCTCGTAGTGCTCTTGCAGGAGTATGATGAGGTAGAGGACGGGGAGTTGGAGGGAAAGGGAGTACTGTATGAGGCCCTGAAGTTGCTTATAGATATCGGGAATGTCCTGAAACTGGGAAGCTCACCCGAGGGACGGACCAGCATGGGGCTGGAGGAGTTGTCAGAATGGCATGCGGAACTGGGGGATGCACTGGCTTGGTGCGGATTGGCCGAGCTACTGTGGTCGGCGAATGATCTTGACATTCCGTGCGATGTGAATCTGCTTGGCGACACCATCGCTAGACTGGGCACC
>JABGOW010000281.1 GCA_018645275.1 Verrucomicrobiota bacterium | reverse complement strand
CTCGACCGGGTCCGGATTAAGAGGAACGTATGGAGCGCCGCACCTCACAATTCGGTCGCTCTTCTCCCGCGCCAGCTCAATCAGCGGATGCCAGGAGGGATCGTTGTAGATATTGTACGGATCATCGTTCGCGGTGTTCTCCGTCCCGTTGATCTCATAGAACGAGACCGCAGGGCGGTCTACCGTTTCACCACGTAGGGTGGCCATCAATCGTTCGCGTCGGTTCATCAATTCAATTCCTTCCAGATCGGTCAAGGATGCTAACTCCTGATAGTTTACGACAGATCGATCTTGAGAGTCTGTGCTGGCTTGGGCAATGTACCAGAAGCCTGCAGGTCGTCAAAGAAGATGATGCCATCGCTACCGTCTCGGCTGATGCAATGACCGCAGAAGGTGGAGTCTGATGCTACATATACACACCAGGTTGTTTCTGCCACTGGCGATGTGTTCTCTCTTTGATTGCAGTTCATTCGCTCTGGATTGCACAGGAAACGCGGCGCAAGCCGATGGTCTCGATCTGCCCTTGCAACGGGCCTGGGCACACGTTTCGACCAGTCCCCCATCTCCGGCTTGGGGCGGTCCGGCCCGGCATGACTATTGGCATAACAAGCATGGTCTACGTTCCCGAGTGAACTTCGATCGGGCGTTTCAGCCCGTCTGTTCAGGGGGAAGAATCTATTACGGATCCAGCGCGGATGATGGGATTCATTGCCTGGAAGCCGTCACGGGAAAGCGCGTCTGGTCGACCTTTACGGAAGGTCCCGTGCGAGTGGCACCTACTATTGCAGGGGATCGGGTCTATGCTGGATCTGACGATGGCCGCGTCTTGTGCCTATCTGCCAAGGATGGTTCCCTGCATTGGACCTATCGTCCCTCCGGGATTGATCGCCGCATCATTGGCAATGGGCGGATGATTTCCCGCTGGCCCGTGCGCACCGGGGTTGTGGTCGAAGATGGAGTGGGTTTTTGCGGGGCAGGCCTGTTTCCCACTAGCGAGGGCGCCTTCCTCTGTTCTTTCGATACCGCGACCGGCAAGGAACGCTTTCGGCAGACGCTTGACGTTTCAGCCAATGGTCCCATGGTTGCATCGGACGACTTTCTTATTCTCCCGACCGGGCGTACGGAACCCATGGCATTCTCTCGCCAGGATGGAAAACGTTTGGGAAGCATCCGTGGCCCCGGCGGCGATGTTGTCCTGACCTCCGGTGATCTTGTTCTCGCTGGCAGTGGCGACATAAACGAGCGGCTGGATGTATCCGACGCGGGCACTCGACGGCATCTTGCATCACTGCCCGGTATCCGAGCGGTCCTGTCCCAAGACCGCGCCTATGTTGTCTCACGGACCCAGCTTATGGCGTTCGACTGGGCGCGGTATCTTGCCATTGCCCGAAAAGTCGGCCCGCTATCCGGTAGGTTTAAGAAGCTTCGCCGGGCCAAGGACGAGGCCTCTGTGGAGAAGCGTAACTCCCTGAAAAAGGAAATCGATGCCCTGAAGGCAGAGCTGGCGGGTTGTCAGCTCTGGTGTGTGCCATGTGATACTGGGGATTCCCTGCTCCTGGCCGGACAGAATGTGATTGCCGGTGGCTCGGGACGTGTGAACGTCTATGATGCCAAGGCGGGCACCAAGGCGTGGTCGGCCGAAATTGATGGACGAGCTCATGCGCTGGCTGTCGCCGATGGGCGTCTCTTTGTTGGGACCAGTCATGGCGCGATTATCTGCTTTGCACCTGACGGGCAGGCACCGGGGAGCGTTCTCGTAGAGCCCAGCCTCGAGCGGGGTGGCGCCATAGATGCCTTCGCCCTGGACGGCAATAGTGATATCGATCCAGAAGGAAATGGATTGCTGAATGAGCAGGCCCAAATGCTCCTGGATCAGACGGGTGTGACTCAGGGGATTTGTCTCCTGCTTGATGGCGGAGCGCCGCTGGCATGCGCGTTGGCTCAACGGTCGCAGCTTCGCATTCTCTGTGTGGAACCGGATCCGGATCGGCGGGCCCGTGCACGGAAGTGGCTGGCCCGGGCGGGGCTGGCCGGTTCCCGTATCGTGCTTCACGATGTGGATCGAGAGCAGCTGCCCTATCCTGATCGCTTCGCAAACTTGGTGGTGGCCGACCACCTTTCCCCGGACGTGATGCGCGTCCTTCGTCCCTATGGCGGGGCAGCGTGCGTGAGGCAATCGGGAGCTTGGGAGATTACCCGTAAGGGGCCTCTCGAGGGGGCTGGCGAATGGACACACGGGCTGGGCAATTCGGGCAATACGGCTTGCACCATGGACCGCCATGTGCACGGCGATCTGGAGCTGCAATGGTTCGGTGCCCCCGGTCCGAGTGCTATGGCGGATCGTCACCATCGCAACGTGGCCCCTCTGTGCAAGGATGGGCATCTCTTCATTCCCGGCGACGACCATCTCTTCGCGGTGGATGCCTACAACGGTACCCCTTTGTGGCAACGGCACCTGCCTGGCTCTCTCCGTCTGGGGGCCTTCCTCGATTGCAGCAACATTGCTGTAGACACGTCATCGCTGTATCTGGTCTCTGGGGACAAATGCCTTGTACTGGATGTTGCCAATGGGAACACGCGGCGCGAGATCTCTTTGCCACAGCTCGGGGGCGATCGTCACTCCTGGGGGTATGTGGCCACGATGGGAAAGGTGCTCGTCGGATCGGGGCGTAAGACCAACGCCACATACAGCGAGCAGAGCCGGGCTGCCGACAATGAGCTCTGGTATGACAATATGTCGCTTGTCACCAGCGACTATCTGTTTGGTGCGGATCCCGCAACGGGCAAGATCCTGTGGACATACAAATCCGGGTTGCTTCTTAACACGTCCCTGACCCTTGGTGCGGGGCGGGTCTATTTCCTGGAAACTCACAGTCCAAAGGCCCTTGAAGGTAAGCTCGGTCGCATGCCGATGCAGGCGTTTTCGGGTGGCCCAAATTTTCTGACCGCCTTGGATGTTGAGACAGGGCTGCAGGTCTGGCGGCGAGAAGTCACGCTCGATGACTGCCAACACATCGCCTACCTTAGCTACGCTGATGGAAAGCTTGTGCTTTCTGGAAACAAGTATATTGAGAAGAAGCTGTGGTACTTCATCTATGGAATTGAGGCGGGATCGGGCAAGCGAGTCTGGGCGCAGTCAGCCAATTCTGGATTCTCCCCTCGCGGCGGCCACGGAGAGCAAAACCGGCATCCAACCATCGTAGACGATGTCGTCTATGCCTGGCCACGAGCCTTTAACCTTCACGATGGGGCACCGGTCGAAGGATGGCACTTCTTACGGCAAGGGCATGGCTGCGGGAATATTTCAGCTTCGGCTGACTCTGTTTTCTGGCGGGGTGGAAATCCATGGCAGCGAAGTCTCTCTGCGCGGGGGCAGCAACAACGCATCAACAGCATTACCCGCCCCGGTTGTTGGATCAATATGATTCCTGCCGGCGGCCTGCTGCTCGTGCCCGAGGCCAGTTCCGGCTGTACCTGTGCTTTCCCCATGCAGACGTCTCTTGCCTACACAGCGAAAAAGGGCGAGAAACCGAGCAGCCCTAGAACGGGCCCTGGCGGGGGCAAGCGTTGAGAATAAGGCGCTGGTAGTTTGGGTTCTCGGCCTGCCCTTTGCCATGCCCGAGCACGGTGAAGAGGACGCGGCTTCCGGAGTCCGGTTAGAGCAGGTGTTCGACTCGGAGGAATTGACTTCGTAGCGGCGAGTCTGTAGCCTGATTTGACAGAGAAGGGGGGGCATACGATGCCAATCGTGATGGAGAAAAAGGAAGCCCACAAGCTGGTTGACAGCCTGCCGGAAAGTGCCACATGGGATGACCTCATGCATGAGATCTACGTGCGAGAGACCATCGAGCGAGGGCTTGCAGACAGTCGGGCCGGCCGCACGGCAGAAGTGAGAGAGGTCCGAGCGAAGTACGGCCTGCCGGAATGAGGGTCCACTGGACTGAAACCGCACAGGAACACCTCGCTGGCATCTATGCGTATATCGCCCAGGATTCTCCGGAGTACGCTTTGCGAATGGTCGATCGCCTCACGCGACGCTCGCAACAGATCGCCGATGTCCCTCTGTCAGGACGCCGTGTCCCTGAATATGATATGGATCAGATTCGCGAAGTAATTGAGCAACCGTACCGCATCATCTATCACATCACACCCGACCAAATTGACGTTATTGCCGTCATCCACGCAGCCCGAAACGTATTGCGTGACGGGGAGGCGGTCGAATAGGTCCGAACATCCGAGCTGACAAGCCTCCGGCTTGCTCTAACGGGACGATGGGCAGAGCTGAGGAAAGATCCGCAGGACAAGCTCCCACACTCTTCAATTTTCACTCTTCAATTTTCAATTCCCCCCCTACCATCCACCGCCGGGTTCCCAGGCCCAGTTGACACCGTTGATGATCAGGCGCTGGAAGTTGGGGTTTTCGGCCTGCTCTTTGCCGTGCCCGAGGGCGGTGAAGAGGACGCGGCCGTGGCCGTAGGGTTTGACCCACGTGATAGGGCGTTCGAAGCCGCGGAACTGCGTGGTCATCAGCAGTTCGAAATGGCCGTATGTTTCCAGTAGGTAGAGCTCTTCTTCCATCTCGAAATCGGTGATGCCTTCCATGACTGGGTGGTCGCCGTTCTTAACGTTGAAGGTCAGTGGCTGTGGACGCGGATGGGTCAGGAATTTCCCGCCGACCATGTTGATGTAGCCGGGGGTCTGCTTGAACGAGTCCGCCGCTGAGTGGACCCCAATGAAGCCCTTGCCGCCGATAATGCCGCCGAGTAGTCCTTTGGCCTGCTCCTCGGTCAGATTCTCACCTGTCGTGTAATCAATGATCACATGATAAGGCTCAATATTCTCCTTCGTGAAATCCTCGCGGTCCTCGGTCAGCTTCACCTCGAACCCGGCATCAGTCAGGAACTGCTCAAACACCGGCCCCACCAGCTCGAAGTCATGAAACCCCTTCGTATGCCCGCCCATTACCATTACTTTTAAATTCTCTGACATGTCTGTTCTCTCCCTTATTGTCCTGCCATTTCGGTGAACGATAGCGGCGACGAGAAAGGTGGACGAGTGAGACAGTAGCTACTCGTTAGCCGCTCTCGTCGCCGTTCGCGTCAACCGACCTCCCACGACACACCCGCCTGACACCTGAAACCCGAAACCTGAAACCTTCTTCTATCCGTTCGCAAATACCTTCCGCCCTCGATTCACATTCGGAATCTCAACGCGCTGTCCCGTCAGGATACTCTCAATCGCCGCGAAGCCGGTCTCGTGCACGGCGATGAAATTCTCGTTTGTGCAGTGGGGTAGGGGACCGCTTTCGAGATGCGCTACAATCTGCTCGTAGGCGAGCTTGAACGGACTGGCATTCTCGGGCAAGCCCAGCTTGTTCAGATCAATCGGTTCGCCCTTTTTGTTCCATGCAACGGGTGGCTTGTAGAACGCCACACAGGCGCGGCCTTCCGTGCCTTGGATATCAACGGCGATCGTCCCGAGCTCTCCCTCTGTGGCCACCTGCGTTCCAACCAGGCCACTCGCAAACTCGATCACCATGCTCTGCAGGGCGGGTTCCGGTGCATACCCATCCGGCACGTCTGTCTCGGGTACGGTACCGCGCGCATAGACCGCCACGGGGTCGTATCCGGCAAACTGGCAAATCATGTCTGTCTGGTGGCTGGTGAACGAGAGCAGGCTGTTGCCGCAATGCCCGACCACGCCGGTCACTTCGCCGATGAGTCCGTCCTTGATCAGCTCCGCCATACGCAGTACGTGTGGGCCCCAGTGACGCGAGTAGGAGACCGTGATGGGAATGTCAGCAGCCTTGGCCGCATCCACGACCGCATCCATCTCTTCTAACGAGCACGTCGCCGGCTTCTCCAGAAAGATCGCTTTGGGGGCGGCCTTGATTACATCCATCATCGCCGTGTAGTGGTGCGGACCGCGCGTACAGACCGCGACAATGTCCAGCTCCTCAGCCGCAAACATGTCGGCGTAGTCACTGTAGTGCTTGGTGTCGGGAAACTTATCGCCCCACTGTTCCATAAACGTGTCATGGGCTTCCTGGGTGATGTCGGCAACCGCCGTCAACTCCACCTTGTCACTCTCAAGAATTCCGCCCACATGCGTATACGCCCCACCATACGATGATGCGATATGCCCCAAACCAATAATGCCTACTCTCGTCATTGTGCTGTTCCTCTAACTGTCTGCGGTTTGTGTGCCTGCATGCATAGTATGCCCACGAGAACGCAACTTGCAACGGTCCTCTTTCCTAATCATGCTCCTGATCGTAATCCTAATCGGGTTGATTACGATTATGACGCTGGCATTTGAGCGCTAGGCATTTCGTGTTGTCGAAAACGCCATGGATAGAGTACTGAGTCCACATTCCACAGAGCGCTACCCCCTTTCTTCGCCTGCCCCCCGACAGAGGCGACCGGATCCTTCCCTCTTGACGCGCTTGGGGTATCGTGCGAGCCTTTCTCTGTAGAAGGTGCCGACAATGTATGACCTCAATGACAGTACTCTTGAAGCAACGATAGTGGCCGTTCTTGCGCAACATGCGTGCGTGAAGGTCGGGTACCTTTTCGGGTCGGCCTGCACGGGGCGACGCGGTCCGCTGAGTGACATAGATGTCGCCGTGCTTCTGTCGGCTTCGCCGTCGCGCAGGGCTATGGAAGGGGACGTTCAGGATGCACTTTGCCGAGCTCTCCATACGGACCGCGTCGATCTGATCTCGCTCGCGGATTCCCCTTCGCCGCTATCCTACCGCGTGATACGGGAAGGGCGATGTATCCATTGTAGCGACCGCAAAATGCGAGAGGCTTTTGAGTCTGATACCGTCATGCGCTATCTCGATTTCAAGCCTATCCGCGACCAAGCCTTCGGCGTTTCGCGTAACCACATATTGGAGCATGCCTGATGGTGGCTGACGCAGAGATTGTTAGAGAACGATCCGCTCGCATTCGTCGTTATCTCAGGGATCTGAGGTTGATGTCTGACCTGTCGACTGAGGCCTTCAGCGAAAATCGGGAGCGCCAATATGCCGTACTGCATGCGTTGCAGCTTGCCATCGAGGCATCCATCGAAATCGGAACGCACATCTGCTCGGCGGATGCACTGGGCATCCCGGGGAGCTATGCAGAGACGTTTGATTTTTTGGAACAGGGCGGTGTAATCACCCCGCCCCTGTCAGCGAAACTTCGAGCCATGGCACGCTTCCGCAATCGGATCGTTCACTTCTACTGGGAGGTCGATCTGGATGAAGTCTATCGCATCCTGAAGGAGCACCTCGGCGATCTCGACGAATATCTCGTTGCCATCGAGTGCTATCTAGCGCCGCCGTCCGCCCCTCATGCGTAGCCCCGGAACCCAAAGGGGGGCTGTCGCTATTTGCTTTCCTTGTCAGAAATACCTTCATCATCCTTA
>JABGOW010000087.1 GCA_018645275.1 Verrucomicrobiota bacterium | reverse complement strand
AGACGAAGTCGCCGCTTTCCCCCGCCGCTCTCGAGGTGGGTTCATCCTCATCCCGGCAACACAAGAAGCGGCTCTATGGCGATGGGGGTGCTGGTTTTCGGGTAATGGGGCGCACTTCTACGGCTTGGGGGCCGTGGGGGCCGTCGAGGACCTCGAAGTAGACAACTTGCCCGACCGTGAGAAGCGGGATGTTGCGAACTGTGACGGAGCTTTCGTGAACGAAAAGCTCTGTATCGCGCTTGTCAGGGCTAATACTGCCGTAGCCCTTTTCGGGATCAAAACGACTTACGGTACCACGCGCCATCGTGTGCTCTCTCCATACTTTCTAATGGTGACTCGAGTCTTGGACAGAGAACAGTGAACCACCATCCGCTTGTTCGTCAATGGGGAAGTTGCATTTTCGGGCACTTCTGCTAGTCTGCAGACCAATTATGCCAAGGAACCGCAAACCTGTTATTCGTAGACGTTCAGAGCACACGATCTCTCGCAAGGATATTGATGAAGATGCGTTGCGCGTGATGCAACGGTTGAATCGCAATGGCCATAAGGCCTATCTTGTCGGTGGCGGAGTTCGTGACCTCCTGTTGGGGCGGAATCCGAAGGACTATGATGTCTCGACGGATGCTGAGCCGCAGCAGATCAAGAAGCTGTTTCGAAACTGTTTTCTTGTAGGGCGCCGTTTTCGACTTGCCCATATCCGGTTTGGTTACCACAAGATCATTGAAACCAGCACCTTTCGTCGGCAACCCGATCCTTTGGCTGACCCCTCTGATCCTAATGCCTGCATCATGAGCCGGGATGACAATGAGTACGGTACACCGGCTGAAGATGCCCGCCGTCGCGATTTTACGATTAACGGTCTGTTCTACGATCTCAAGGATTTCTCAATCATCGACCATGTTGGCGGTCTCCCCGATCTGAAGAAGGGAATGATTCGCTCGATCGGAGATCCGGGCATACGGTTCCGGGAGGATCCGGTTCGTATGCTGCGTGCGGTGCGTTTCGCCTCGCGATTGGGCTTCCGGATTGAGGCACGCACACGCAAGGCGATCCTGAAGCACTATCCGGAAATTGAAAAGGCGGCCCCCGCCCGGCTGCTGGAAGAGATCTACCGCCTGTTCGCATTCCATGCAGGTGAACCCGCCTTTTTTCTGCTGTGGCAGACAAAGCTGATGTCGGTCCTGTTTCCGGAAGTGGATGCCTATGTGAACAAGAATGGAAAAGACCAAGCTCCCATTTGGCGCTTTCTGGCTGCTCTGGACTCGGGAGAACACTGGCGGGGCGATCCGACGCCGGCGCTGATGTTTGCCGCCCTCCTCTGTGATCCCATTCAGAAACGGGCCGAAGTCCTTGGGGCTGTCGCCGACCGAACAGCGTACGCTAGCCTCGTAGAGGATCTGATCGCACCCATTTCACAACGCAACCGCATGCCAAAAGCGGCCCGATACCGTCTGATTCGAATTTTGGTTGATCAGCAGCGCTTGGACGCCGTGCTGGAGCCAACACCAAAAGGGGGGCGCCGCCGCGGGGGATCACCAAGTCGTTTTGTGAACCAGGAGTCGTTTCCCGAGGCGCTGACCCTGCTTGAGCTCAGGGCCGCTGCCGGCACTGCGGATCCGCAGGTTGTGGTGCGCTGGAATGAACTTGCCTCCAGCGTGCTCAGGGAAGCTCGCAGCTCGGAGCGGACGGACGCAGCCAAGGATGCCGCCGCAAAGACCCGCTCCAAACCACGCCGCCGTCGTCGTAGAAAGCCTCGCAATGAAACTCCGCGTGATTGATATGGGGCGTGCGGCATTCGACCGCGCGCTCGCGCTTCAGGAGAAAACGGTTGCCGAGCGCAAAGCGGATGTGGTCCCGGACACGCTGATCTTGGTTGAGCATGACCCCGTATACACACTCGGACGCAATGCGGATCTTGCCAATGTTCTGGACTCCCCGGAGGCGCTTGCCGCGCGCGGCATTCAGTTGGTCCCAACCACCCGTGGTGGCCAGGTCACCTATCATGGTCCGGGCCAGCTCGTTGGCTATCCCGTGATAGATCTCGCCGCTCGCAACAAGGGCGTACTGTGGTATGTGGAGCATTTGGAACGTGTATTGATGGACGTTCTGGAGCAGTTTGGACTGGAAAGCCACACAGACCCAAAGAACCGTGGGGTCTGGATTGGGGATTCAAAGATCGCCGCGCTCGGTGTCCGTGTGACACGGCATGTTACGATGCACGGATTCGCTCTGAATGTGGCGGTGAATCTGGAGGACTACTCAGGGATCGTTCCCTGTGGGATTCGGGACAAAGGCGTCACTTCCCTGCATGTTGCGAAACCGGATGTGACGCTTGATACGGTGAAACCCATCGTGGTCGATGTGTTCCGGGAGGTGTTTGAGTATGAGTGAGGCGAAAGTGGACGCAATACGGCGAATCGGCAGGGAAGAGCTGGTGGCGATGTGGGACGGGTTGCGGCAGCCCTACCATGACGACTATCTGGCGCTGTACTCCACGGTGTATGGTGGAGTGGTTACGGATCCCGTACTGATGATGGTGCCGATTGATGATCACATGGTGCACCGCGGCGATGGCATTTTTGAAACGTTCAAATGTGTGGAAGGAGCGCTCTACAATTTGGATGGGCATCTTTCCCGGCTCGAGCGTTCCACGCGGGATCTGGCGTTCACGTTGCCAGTGACGATGGAAGCGCTTCGCCAGATTGTTCTGGAAACCATCCGCATAGGAGGACAGCAGGACTGCGCCGTCCGCATGTTCGTCTCTCGTGGTCCCGGCAGCTTTGGAGTCAATCCCTATGACTGCCCCGCGGCCCAGCTCTATGTTGCTGTCACGCGGCTGGTTAAGCCTTTCATGACACGGAATCCGGAGGGGGCTGCTGTGCGTACCTCGACAGTGCCAATCAAACACCCCTTCTTTGCCGGTGTGAAGAACTGCAACTATCTCAACAACGTGTTGATGAAGAAGGAAGCGGTCGATGCCAAGGTTGATTTCGTGGTGGCTTTTGACGAGCGGGGGCGCTTGGGAGAAGGTGCGACGGAGAATATTGGGGTCGTTACTCGTGAAGGCGTACTCACCTTTCCTTGCCTGGATGGCATTCTGATGGGGACGACCATGGTGCGTGTGATGGAGCTGGCTGAGGTCGTTGTTGCGGAGGGGCTTCTGAAGGAGGTCCGTTTTGGTGATCTTGAGCGGCAGGATATCGAAACGGCCAGGGAGATTATCATCGCGGGTACGACAACAGATGTGACCCACGTGCGCACGTTCGACGGTAAGCCCATTGGCAACGGCACTCAGGGCCCGGTCTTCAAACGACTAAGTGAATTGCTCCTGGCTGATATTCACAGCAACCCGGTCATGCGCACGCCTGTTTTCCGGTGACAGGTTCCCGAGCCCTGTGGTATAGCGATCAGTGTAGATTTGAACCCAGCGCACCTGAGATAGGTCAACAACCATGGATTTTCAGCAGGCCCTACGCGAATGCTGCCTGTCTGCCCATTTAAAGGGGGAGACGAAGGACGCGATCATTGAAGAGATGATCGACATCCTTGATCGGGCTGGTCGCCTTCCGGATCGTGCGCTTGCGTTGGCAGCTGTCCAGGAACGTGAAAGCAAAATGTCCACGGGGATGCAGTTCGGCGTTGCCATTCCGCACGGCAAGACCGACAGCATAGAAACCTTGGTGACCGCCGTGGCTTTAAAGCCCGAAGGCATCGACTTTGCAGCACTGGACGGAGCGCCTTCCACCATTTTCGTCATGACACTATCACCCGTGTCAGATACCGGTCCGCACATCCAGTATCTGTCCGAAATCAGCAAGCTACTCAACCATCAGTCCCTGCGCGATGCGCTTCTGGCCTCGAAGTCAGAAGAAGATATGATGGCTGTACTTATGGGGACGTAATCACGATGCCTGACAAAGACATGCTGCCGGTTGAGGTCTCACAGCTCTTCCTCTCAAACGTGGGATTCGTGGTCCTGCTCAAAGGAGATCAAGATGAGCGTTCGCTCCCGATTTTCATCGGAGCCGCCGAAGCGCAGGCGATCGCGATCTTCATCAACGCGGTGCCCATGCCCCGCCCGTTGACGCATGATCTATTGAAAAACCTCCTGGATTTTCTGGAGTGCCGTGTTCAACGCATAGAGATCAACGATCACAAGAAGGGGACATTCTATGCCCGGTTGATTCTCGATCGCGACAGCGTGTTGATGACGATGGACTGCCGTCCGAGTGATGCTATTGCGCTCGCGCTGCGCTGTTCCGCCCCCACCTATGTGGCTCTACATGTGCTGGAGGAGTGCGGGCGCGTTTTCGAAGATGAAGACCTGCCGGAAGCATCGGAAGAGGAGACCCCGCCGGCCCCTCCACCGAAGAAGGCGGAACACGAAAAGTCTCCTCTGGACAGTTTGAAGGCTTCCCTGGAGCGTGCTGTCGAGGCCGAGCGCTATGAAGAAGCGGCCCGCTTGCGGGATGAGATCCAGCGGCTGAACAATACCCATACAGAGAACTGAGGGGTGTGGGAACCTGCAAGCGGGCGCGAGCCACTCGGAGAGTGGCGCGTACTACAGTAGCCCCCACTCTCCGAGTGGATGGGCCAGAACTGGAGAAATGTGTGAACAATCACGATGAGCGTATTGAGCGATTCAAGAAGGCAGGCCTCTATCTGGTGACGTCTCAAGCCCTTTCCGAGGGACGCAGCACAGTCGACATCGTGCGCCATGCGCTTGTAGCAGGGGCAAAATTGATCCAACTTCGCGAGAAGGATCTGCCGCTGCGTCAGCTTCTTGAACTTGCCCGTGACGTACGCGCTCTGACGGAGCCCTACGGTTGCCTGCTGATCATCAATGACCGTATCGACGTCGCTCTTGCTGTTGGCGCCGATGGCGTCCATTTGGGCCTGGAGGATCTTCCGATCGAATCGGCGCGCGCCATTGGTCCGGAGTTGATTATCGGGTCATCGTCACACACCATTGAAGAGGCTAGGGAAGCCGAAGCCGACGGGGCCTCCTATGTCAATGTGGGGCCCATCTATCCCACGAAGACCAAGAACTGGACGGATGCCTATCTTGGCATCGAAGGTCTGAAAAAGATCTCCGAATGTGTTTCGATTCCGTTCACCGTGATGGGGGGAATTAAGCGAGCCCATATCCCTGAGCTTCGCTCGGCTGGGGCCCGTACGATTGCCCTGGTAACTGCCGTGACCGCAGCCCCGAGTCCCGAGAAGGCCGTTCGGGAATTGCTGGAAGACATCACGTGCCAAGCATCCTGAGAACATTTCTTGCGCATCACAATGTGAAGGCCGCCCTACGGCTGACATTCGGCTGGATCTTCATCGGGTTGGGGATCGTGGGGCTCTTCGTGCCCATACTGCAGGGCATCCTCTTCATTGCCGTCGGCATCGCCCTGCTGGCGGACCACATTCCCTTTTTCGCCAAGATCAGGAACAGTCTCTACCGTCGCTTCCCGAAACTGGAACGCCTCGTACGTCGTGTTCGCGCCCGCATACGGCTGGTACACCGCCGCCTCGGGCACAAATCTGATGGCCCCCATTCCCGGACGTGAAATGGTAGCAGAACCGCGTACTGCCGGCTGGAGATCCCTCGCAAGCTCGGGATGACAAAGAACTTTAGGAAACGGTCATCCTGAGCTTGCCGACTTGTCCTGCGAAGCTGCCTCAGCGAAGAAGGAAGGATCTCAGGCGACAGGCAGAGCGAGAAACTGGGGGTATCCACGAAAGAGGCCTCTTGACAAGCGGAGCGGTGAAGATAGCCTTAGGGCAGAAACCAGGCTGCAGTCACAATAAAAGAAGCAGGAGAGCCGTTGTAATGAATATGACAAGGTTATGGTGTATCGTTCTTGTTGCGTGTTCAGGGGTTGCATTTGCGGCTACGGACGGACAGGACCTTCTCGATCAGTATCGCAAGATCTATGATGCGTCTGTGACACAGTACGAGACAGACTATCGCATGGCAGCACAAGCCTGGCCGATCGACTACATTAGGGATCTCAAAGCACTTCAAACCGAACAGCAATCAGATGGCAATCTGGATGGCTGGGAACGCGTGAACAAGGAGTTGACCCGTTTCAGAGCTGAGCCAACACTGGCTGGGATTCGTTCTTCACTACCGGAACTTCGCAGCATTCAAGATACGTATCGGTCTAACATAGAGAAGTTCGAGAATGAGAAACGCACGAAGACAGAAGATCTCACGGAGAAGTACGTCGCGCGATTGGAAGCCTTGCAGCGCGATTGGACTAAAGATGCAAAGTTCGACATCGCGTTTGCTGCCCGCGATGAAATCAAACGGGTAGAGGCTAACAGGCCCGCGACAGTAGAAGCGGAAGTAGAACCCTCCGCTTCAGAAGCATCTAAGCAGACACCCAAGCGCAGTGCGAGCTCCACAGAGACAATCACGCACAGAGATGGAACCACGGTGACTCCTCCTGGCGCGCCACCTCCTGATAAGGATGGTATCCGTTTCTCCCAGAAGCGGTTGACGACGACGGATCGCTCGCCATGGTCTACGGTTATTGCCATCAAGCTCTGGGATGCCTCGGAAACGGCGAAATCCTCATTTGAGAAGGATCGTTTCCGTGGTGTCGTGGATGCTGAAAGCAAAACAGATATGCGTCTTGCACGCATAGGGCTTCAAACAACGAAGTCTGGAAGCTCGGGAAGGGATGCTCGCCTACAAGTTGAGTATTACGCGAAACCGGCCGGTGGATCAGGATCACCACGCCGCGTGACGACGAAGACTGTTCCCATTTCATATCTCGATACTCGCCTCATCTATATAGACCTGGCACCGGTGGCAATAGAGTCTCTTTCAAGAACGGCAACGACCGATTGGAACCGAACGCACTCGCGGACGGATGGTGACAAGTTCTATGGCTATAAGGTTACGCTTCTCGATGCGAACAATCAGGTGCTGTATGAGGCGGTAACCGAAAGCGCTTTGCGTGAGGCGGCAACGGAATCGGAACATAATCTTGTCCCGCGCATGAAGGGGCCTATAAAGGGATCTCCTCGCAGGAGGCTAGGAAGATAACGTTGGCCAGATGTCGTCCGAAAAGGGGCTGAACTAGAAACGAAGCCAGATTCATACGGGGATTCGACCGCGGTTAAGAAGTTTTTCGGATCGGGTCTAGCGCGTTTTAAGAAATAGCGTAGACCCTATTGCAAGCCCTTCGGAATACCGAAGCGGCTCGCACTACAAGTTTATGTGTAGGACGTCCCTCTCGAAGAGGGGGCGTAATTTGGCTATGACATTATTTAAAACGCTCTAGCTACAGGTTCTGGCGGGAGAGTGCGGCGTTTCGCTTGAGACGCTCTAAGCCTGTACGATGCACGGCGGTTCCTTCGAAGCGTGCGTCGAATGCGGCTACATCCATTGCCAGGCATGCTTCTGGCGAGGGCAGCGGATCG
>JABGOW010000169.1 GCA_018645275.1 Verrucomicrobiota bacterium | reverse complement strand
GCTGGATCTGGTTGATGCTACGGCTTTGGATCACGATGGAATCGTCGAAACAGCAGGCGTGAATGCAAAGCAGTCACAGGGCGAAGGTTTCTACGTTCAGGCAGGTTACCTGGTGAATTCGTGGCAGCCCTGGGTTGAGTACGAGACCTGGGAGAGCGATGCAGACGACGGCACGGGTAGCTACGACATGTACCGCGTGGGGCTCTCTTACTACATCAAGGGGCACAACGCCAACATCAAGGCCGGCTTTGAGCGCCTCGAGTCCGACACTACCGTCCTATCCTCGACGTCCGACACCATTGATTCATTTGTCATGGGTTGTTACGTCACTTACTAATCCGCTGTAGTCGGGCAAAAGCGTTTCAGGATGCGTGAGACGTCTCGCTGTATGAAACGAGACGTTTCGGGTGGTGTGTAACTTTTTCCCCTAGCATTTCCGCTATCTATCAGGGATCTCCCTATATGTGAGCCCTGAGACGGGAAGTTGGCACGGCCACTGCTATATAGGGCGTCAGACCGCGACTGGTTTGGTACGAGAGGGCCACACAAAACTTGGCACCAATGAAACCTTGCTGGTCAAAGGCCGCCCACAAACACGCTTGAGCCAGAAGATGCAAGTCTTCTGGCTTTTGTGTTTTCTCCCCCCAAACAGCCTGGAGTCCATCAGCGTCAGCCTGACTCTGCGTGCTAATGGCTTGATTCTTCCGGCGTGGTGCGGCAAGGTGTGCCTGCCTCTTTTGATCCGAGGCCGAATGGATATTGATGGTTGATTAGCAGGGAGTTACGGTATGAAGTTGATTTTCTTGGGACCTCCGGGAGCAGGCAAGGGTACGATTGCACAGCGCGTGACGGATGATCTTGGTGTTGTCCAGATTTCGACAGGAGATTTACTACGGGCTGCTGTTGCGGAAGGCTCTGATTTGGGCAAAGAGGCCAAAGGATACATGGATTCCGGTGAGCTGGTTCCCGACACGCTTGTGATCGACCTCCTGAAAGCGCGCATCCTCAAAGATGACTGCGCGAATGGCTTCATTCTGGATGGATTTCCGCGGACGATTCCTCAGGCAGAGGCGTTGAATCAGGCAGGGGTTCCGATCGAGAAGGTCATCAACTTCGTTGTTGCAGATGAATTGATCATCCACCGTCTCTCAGGGCGACGTATCCACAAGGCAACAGGGAAGATTTACAACGTAAACCCCGATGGCGTCCCACAGCCGCCGGCAGATATGGATCCTTCTGAGCTTCTGCAGCGCGATGATGACCAAGCGGAGGCGATTGCCAACCGTCTCGTTGTGTACGCGGACCAGACAGAGCCCCTGATTGGCTACTATAAGGCAACCGGCCTTCTCGTGGACATTGAAGCGTCTCAGCAGATCGACCTGATTATCGCCGACGTGAAGCAGGCCGTTGGGGCATAAAGCAATACTCCGGGGGTTGCACCCCCGTTGTTCTACACATCTTCAGGCCCCCACCGGGCTTGCCCCGGTGGAGCCACGGATGCTCCAATACTGATCGGCATGGTAGTCTTGTGAGCCCGAATCTAGCGATAAGGGAGCTACACTCTGTTCTCGCTCCTATTCGGGCTCAGTACTTCTTGTCAATACCGTCTCGATAACAGCGAATCATCGCACCACCGGGGCAAGCCCGGTGGGGACGTAAGCATATCCCCAAGATATGTAGAACAACGAGGGTTGCACCCCCGGCTGGCGTGTTACTCCCCTTTTGGAGCCACCTCACTAGACCCTAACCACAGCTCTTTGCGCTGGGGTACAGCGCAGAGCTCCGTTTAACCTCGGTGAGGTGTGATGTTACAGAGCCGGTGTGGCCCCAGCCTCGGGCTGGGGCTCAACGGGAGCTTCTACTTCCGGCTTGGTCTCCATGCGGATGGCATCCTCGATGACGACCTCGGCCTGCGGAACATCGCGCATGCCGCCCCGTACACCTGTTGTGACGGCTTCGATCTTGTCAACCACATCCATTCCCTGGGTCACACGCCCGAAGACGCAGTAACCGATTCCACGCGGACCGGGGTTCTTGAAGTTCAGGTTGGCGTTGTCGACTGTGTTGACGAAAAACTGAGCTGTGGCGCTATCCGGGACCATGGTGCGCGCCATGGCGATGGTTCCACGCTCATTCTTGAGTCCATTGGCCGCTTCATTCTTAACTGGCGGACGCGTGCCCTTCTTCGCCATTTTGCTGGTGAAGCCACCCCCCTGAATCATGAACCCTCGAATGACGCGGTGGAAGATCGTTCCCTTGTAGAAGTCATCGTCGATGTATTTCAGGAAGTTCTCAACGGTTAGGGGTGCTTTGTCTGGATAAAGTTCGAGCGAAATATCCCCCATTGAGGTCTTGAGAGTGACGACAGGATTTTCGTTTTCGGCGGCGAATGATGTTGCCACCAAAGCGGCCCCGACCAACACAGATGCACAGAACGGCACAAATTTCATCTAAGATCCTCCCTTTTGTTGAGGCACGCAAGATAGCGCAAGCCCCCCCAGTATTCAAGTGTCCCCTTGCCCTCTCCCAAATAAACAACAAAAAAGGGGTTGACCTGATAGCGCCCTCGACTATTATTGCACGGCTTTTCTTCCCAGAGGGGAACGTAGGCCATAACGAGAGGGATTTTATGCCGAACATCAAGAGCGCTGCCAAACGGATGCGCCAAACTGTCACCTGCACCGAGATCAACAAGAGCAAGAAGAGCCGCATCGTCACGGCCCACCGTAGTCTCACGACTGCGATCCATGATGGCGACAAGCCAAAGGCTCAAGAAGCGCTGAACAGCTTTGCTTCTGCCTTGGACAAAGGCGCCAAGTCTGGCGTGATCAAGTCCAACAAGGCTGACCGCAGCAAATCCCGCGCTCACAAAGCGGTTGCCGGGATGGAAGGATAGGCGTCTGCCATCGTTTCATCTGTGGGCCATGTGAGGCCCGCGGCATAGAAGACACCCCCGATTACTCGGGGGTGTTTTTTTTGTGCCTTGAGTGAGCGCACAAGTGCGTGATGGGACGAGGAAGTCGTGGACTTAGCCCGTTCTTCCTCCGTTGTGCATCTACAGATCCTTCGGCAAGCTCAGGATGACCGTTTCCTAAGGTTCTTTGTCATCCTGAGCTTGCGAAGGATCTCCACCCGGTAGTACGCGGCTTTTCACGTCCTGAATCATGATTGTGCCCTGTTGGCAGACATTCTCTGAATGCCAAAGCTCAAATCTAGAGATTCACCACGAGGAGATTCGCTTACCCTACCAGTATTCGACAATGCTCTCGACGATGTCGTGTGCAAGGTCCCTGGCCGCCTCTGGCAGTGCTCTGCGCTTCGCCGAGGATAGGTCGCCCGCTGGCGTGAAGTCGGCTTCACCTCGGACGGTGGTGTGCGTCATGACTTCCTTCGTGAGACGATTCACCAGAACAACGTCGCTCGTAATCGTGAGGCGATACTCACGCGTCGTTGTGGAACGGTCGGCTTCATACCGTAGCGGTTGCAGCTTAAAACCAACCAGCGTCACTTTCAGAATAACATCGCTTTTCCTGCGGTCGCTAACACTCAGCGTGCCATCGCGTTGGAGCTCACTTATGGTTGCCTGAGAGGTCTCGATTTCAAGCCGGGGTTCTGAGGTCTTGTTGATGAATGTCGGGACGTGCACGACGCTGATGCCTGGTGGGAGGTTGCTCCCTAGCCGATATCCCGCACAGCCGGCTGGCAGTATAGAAAGGCACCCAAGAAGAAGCAGAGCGCCGATTGCCCGGCATCCCCATTTTGCTGCAAGACCATGTGAGTCACTCATGCTAATCCTCCGCAACCTGAAGTTCCAACGTCTCAATTCGCTCACGAACATCGTCACCGTTTTCGGCCATAGGGAACTTCTTGATGAAGTCACGATACGCAATCAGGGCAGCCTCGGGCTTGTTGGAACGTGTATCGTAGAACAGGGCGCGTTCGTAGTACATGTTTTCCAAACGCAACTTCAGTGCTGCAAGTCGAGTCTCTGCGTCGGCCTTCTGTGAACTTTCTTTGTGGCGTGCCAGAAATGTTGCCAGGGCGGAAAGAGCCGTTCGACAACGCTTTTCGTCGCGAGGCGTTTTGTCAGACAGGATGCAGAGGCAAGCCGCCCGTTGAAAAGCTGCCTTTTCGGCCTCAGGACTCTTCCTGTGAAACTGGGCAATGGAGTCGTAAGCGGCCACGGCGCCCTCATAGTCTTTGATCTCCTCATGTATCATCCCGATGGTCAAATAGGCATGGGGAACTTGCTCCCAGTTCGGCGCATTCGCAATGATCTGGTTCAACAGGGGGAGCGCGCGTTCCGGAGCTTCAAATCCCGGGAGAAAGAAGATATCTCCCCAGCGGTCGCCGATGACGTGGTTCGCGATCCGGAACTGATAGTCGAGCACCTCGTTGTACTTGAAATGGCCTGCGTAGTACTCGATGAGATACTGGAAAGCCTTGAAGGCTTTCGAGTACTTTCCCTGCCCGAAACGGATCCGCGCGATTCTGAACTGAGCAATAGGAGCTTCAGGAGCATTATGCCAGTGGTGGACGAGGGCATTGTACTCGTCTCTTGCCGCTCCGAGGCGGCCCTTCGCCTCTAGCGCTTCGCCAAAGGCGAGCTGTTTGGCGGGGGAGTCCTCCTCTGGCCGGTGAAAGATGCTTCGTTTCTTTCGCTTTGGGAGGTCGTTGTGGGTTGTGGTCGTCTCAAATTCATCCGCCGCAGGACTGTAACTCTGTTGTGCTGAAGAGATTGGAGCGCAGAGAAGCAGCAGCGTACACGCGCAAAGCAGGTATAGGATTGTTTTCATGTTGCCTGCAAGGTATCGCTCCATCTGACAAAGGGCAAGCGTGAAGGTGGCTCTCAACCCAATTTACGGATCGCCTTGATCCTGTCCATGACTGGGGGGTGGCTGTAGTCCAGCCACACCTTGAAGGGGTGAGGGGAGAGGTTGCCAAGATTCTCCACCGTCAGTCGTTTCAGCCCGGCAATAAGTGACGTCGAATCCCCCGCCGTCTCGACCGCGAAGGCATCAGCCTCATACTCATGCCGCCGCGAGATAATGGCGCCGACGATTCCAAGCGCCATACTGACTGGGGTATAGAGAAATCCGAAGAAAACAAAGCTGGCATGAATTGAGAGATGTTCCATCCGAAATGCCGCGAAGAGGGTAGGGCTCTTGATGCAGAGGGAGAGAAGAAAGAAGGTTGCTCCCGTGGTGGCGATGCCACGGAGGATGGCCTTTATGATATGGTGACGTTTGTAGTGACCCATCTCATGGGCAACAATCGCCAGCAGTTCCGGATCGGGGTGTTTCTGAACCAGCGTGTCAAAGAGCACAATGCGTCTGGAGTTTCCAAAACCGGTGAAGAATGCATTGCTTTTCGCACTGCGTCGTGACCCGTCCATGGTGTAGACGCCCTTCATCGCGAAGGCTTGTTCAGTGGCATAGCCCTCTACGGCGTCACGTAGGGCTCCTGCTTCGAGCGGGGTGAATTTGTTAAAGAGAGGCATGATGACATAGGGCGCCAGAAACAGCAGGATGATCTGTATCGTAGTGACGGAGCCCCAGCACCAAAGCCAGGCCATCGCCCCGGTCTTCTCAAAAAACCATAGCATGAGAGCAAGCAGAGGGCCGCCCAGGAGAGCCGTCAAGAGGAGTCCTTTGACAATGTCCAGGATGAATGTGCGAGGCGTCGTACGATTGAAGCCATAGCGCGCCTCAAGCACGAATGTGCTGTAGATTGAGAACGGGAGCGACAGCAGTTGAGAAGCAGCAAACAACGAACCCATGAAGAGTAAGCCCGTCACGAGATCTCCCTGCTCCGCGGCACGGACGAGGTGATCCAGCCAGGCGAACCCACCCGCGAGAATGAAGACCAGCGATGCGGTGCTCTGAACGCCATCGGTCAGAATGCCAAAACGCGTCGTTTCCCGGAGATATCGCTGTGACTTCTCGTACTGCCTTCGGTCGTACCAGGCATCAAACTCACTTGGGAGTTTCTCTGAAATACAGCGTAGATTGAGGATATCCGCAACAAGTTCGACACCAAACCTGGCAACCAGGATGGCGACAATGATCATTAGAAGTGTGTTCATAGTGACTTATATCCGCTGGGTTGAATTAAAAACCATAGTCTAACGCCCGCGATCTGGCATTCAAGTCTTTCGTATTGTGGACATTCCCTGGTTTCTCGCCCTGTTTGTCACATGAGATCTTTCGATCAGGAATTGGAGCATAGCTGTAGGACATTGCCTCTCCAAATTTCAGGGGTTTCCCGATATGGCACGGTATTGTCAGAGCGCCGCGCAGCAAGCTATACTCGTGGCAGAAGCGAGTTCCAGCCCGACAGATGCCGTGTGAGGAATTTGTCATGCCAGCAGGTTTGGCATGGCATATGCTTAAAAATGGGCTAAGTGATTCTGGGTAGGGTTGAGGAAGGGAGCAGGGACATGGTTGTCGTAGGATGTCTAGGGACGGCGTGCATTTTTGTTGCAGCCTATTTTGCCGTTACAGCAGTTGTATCTAATGTTGCAAAGCACGTGTTTGGTAGCGAATAGCACCGTTTTCTTATATTTGATAGATTAAGGGGCGCTGCGGACGAACAAAAAGCGCATGGCGAGTGCCTCACCGTGTCTCACAGCATGCTTCCCCTCATGCCACATCTTTTCGCGAATTCGACCGCTGGCTGGTATGGGCCACAGTTTGGCTGCATTCGGCCAGCCCTCTGTCTTCTGCACAGCAAATTCCCTTCGGACGTGGCAGAGATATCCGCCAGGGCGGGCAAGCCTAAGCAAGTTCGGCATGACAGAAAACGGTAGAGAGTGTCATCCCGAGCTTATCGAGGGATCTCCACTTCTGTTCTCCGACGAAAAACGGGAGCATGTCCAGAGAGATTACGGGTTGCTCCTTTCTTCTTGCTCCACTATAAACTCTAGTCATGACGCGTATCCTATTCTTAAGCGCTTACAACGCTCCTAGCAGTCACCTGGCGGCAGCGTTTGCCCGCGCCCGGGATGTTGCGGACATCGAGATCTTCAGCTCCGCGATTTCCCCCGGTACGGTTCCCGCGCAAGTACATGACGTGATGCGCGAAGTAGGCCTCTCGCTTGAGGCGGTTTCGGATCAGCCTTTCGATGCCGCGACGGCTCCAGAGTTTGACACTGTGATCCTGTTGGCAGCGCAGAGCGGGTCCCCAGTTCTGCTTCCAAACCATCCTGTATGTCTACAGTGGGCCGTTGAGATGCCCACGGAAGCCCAGGGTAACCTGCCCGCATTTCGTTCTTACCGCGACCGTATCCGTACTCTGGTTGACACATTTCTTGATGAAGGGTGTCTCAAAACGCTCGTAGCGGTGCATCAGTATGAGCACCTGCTGTTGGATTGCATCTCTGATGGCGTCATCGCCCATGATCTCAAGCGCCGGATTATTGAGTTCAACCGTGCAGCGGAG
>JABGOW010000089.1 GCA_018645275.1 Verrucomicrobiota bacterium | reverse complement strand
CCCTGTCGGCGCGATGCCGATTTGTACTGAATTACCCCTGCGGGGCTGCTAGGCTCACACCATGAACATAACGGAACTTGAATCCATTTTCGCAAGTGAACAGAAACGCATCCTCACTGAGTGGCAGACCTTTCTGAAGTTCCCCAGCATTAGCGCAGATCCGCTCTACAACAGCAACTGTCGCGATTGCGCCGAGTGGCTCGCCAGTCACCTGCAGGGCATAGGCTTTGAATCAGAGCTTCTGGAGACGTCAACTAAACCTGTCGTTTTCGCTGAACGCAAGGGCTCCCCCGACAAGCCAACCGTACTCTTCTACGGACACTACGATGTCCAGCCCATTGACCCCGAGAACGCCTGGGAAACGCCTCCTTTCGCCCCCACCCTC
This sequence comes from Verrucomicrobiota bacterium, assembly GCA_018645275.1. Classification (GTDB taxonomy): domain Bacteria; phylum Verrucomicrobiota; class Kiritimatiellia; order UBA8416; family UBA8416; genus JABGOW01. The sequence continues at coordinate 7,073 of JABGOW010000089.1, read as the reverse complement.
CGCAATGGACGCCTCTACGCCCGCGGGGCCGAGGACAACAAGGGACAGGTCTTCTATACGCTCAAGGCCTTGGAAACACTGATCCAGAACGATGGTCTCGATGCTCCAGTCAAGGTGATCATCGAGGGTGAAGAGGAGTACGGAAGCGCCGCACTTACCGAGCATCTTGATGCGTGGGCAGACCGCCTCAAGGCGGATATTCTCATGGTTCATGATACTGGAACCGTCCGGGCTGGAAACCCGACAATCGTGATGGGGCTGCGCGGAATCGTTCATCTGACAGTCGAGCTCGAAGGCCCCGATCACGACCTCCACTCCGGCGTGCATGGCGGCCTGGCCCCGAATCCGGCGCAGGGCATGGGTGAACTTCTCAGCGGACTGTTCAATGCCGATGGTAGCGTCGCCGTGTCAGGTTTCTATGACGGCGTCCGAGCCCCCACGGAACGTGAGCTCACGCTTGCCTCGGAAACGCCCTTTGATGCAGAGGCGTACAAACACCTCGTGGGAACATCGCCGGACGGCGGCAAAGAGAATACCCCGCCTGCCGAACGGGTCGGCTTCCTCCCCAGCCTTGACATCAATGGCGTACACTCCGGCTACGGCGGTGCCGGGATGAAAACGATCATTCCGTCAAAGGCGATCACCAAGCTATCAGCCCGACTCGTCCCTGACCAAGATCCCGCCGGCGTGCTCGAATCCATCACGGGGCACATCTACCGAAACGTCCCGAAAGGGATGCGCCTGACGATATCGGACCAGGGCGTTGGAGGGCCAGGCTTTCGGCTTTTCCCAGAATCGCCGCTTGTCCGCAAGGCCCAAGCTGCACTCGAAGACCTGAACGCGGGAAGCGTCGCCTACCTCTGGGAAGGCGCCTCGATTCCGATCGTCACAGGACTTGCCGCCACGTCGGGTGCAGAGCCGCTCCTGGTCGGATTTGGCCACGAAGAAGATCGCATCCACGCCCCAAACGAATCGTTCTCCATTGAGCAATTCAAGTCTGGCTACCTCTACGCCGCCCTCATGCTGCAAAGCCTTTGAAGTACGCGCCACTCTCCGAGTGGCTAGCGCACAAAAACCAAGGCTTGCCCCATACCAGGGCCTACCACACGGCTTGTCCTCCATAGCTCGCAGAACGACGGACGGGAGAGTGGTGGCGGCCAAAGCAAAGCCCCCCTTTTCAACAGTCACAACGGCACCTGTGCGATAGATATCCGGCACATTTACATCCGATTAATGTTGCAATTATGAAGTTAGACCTCATAATTGCAACATGCTTTCGAGGCGATATATTCAAGATGCCATTGAACAGAACCTATGCTCAATGCCAGCGGTGGCGATTCTTGGACCTCGGCAATGCGGCAAATCGACTTTGGCGAGGATGCTTATCGACACGCTGCCAACGCCCGCTCTCTATCTCGATCTGGAGCGACCGGCAGACCTTGCTCGACTCGAAGACCCCGAAGCACTGCTTACAGAGAACTCCAATCGTTTGGTGTGTATCGATGAGATTCAACGTAGGCCTGAGCTCTTTCCTGTGCTTCGCTACCTGATAGATAGAAATGGTCGGAACGGCCAGTTCCTGATTCTCGGCTCTGCATCACGCGAGTTGATTCGGCAGTCCTCCGAAACCCTGGCAGGGCGAATTCGCTATATGGAGCTAACGCCCTTCCTTGAATATGAGCAACATGGCGCGTCATGGCAGGATCTTTGGGTTCGCGGAGGCTTTCCCCGAAGCCTGCTCGCTGCCGATGCACACCTGAGCTTCGAATGGAGGCTGGACTTTATTCGTGACTTCCTTGAGCGAGACATTCCTGCCCTAAGTCCACGGACGTCCACGCAAACCATTCGGCGACTATGGTCAATGCTGGCGCATGTGCATGGACAAATCCTCAACATGTCCGCTCTGGCAAATTCCCTCGATGTCAGCACACACACGGTAAGACACCACATTGATCTCCTTGAGGGAGCCTTCATGGCGAGAAGGCTGCAGCCTTTCAGTAAGAACATGGGAAAGCGTCTAACCAAGAGCCCCAAACTCTATCTACGCGATACCGGAATCCTGCATGCTTTGCTGGGAATTGAATCCTGGGATGGTCTTCTCGGGCATCCGGTTCTTGGTTTCTCATGGGAAGCGTTCTGCATTGAGCACATCCTGTCACGATGCCGAAGCCATGTACAGGCCACCTACTATCGGACAGCCCGTGGGGCAGAAGTTGACCTTGTCCTGGAAAACGGGAATAGCCGCGTAGCGGTAGAGTTCAAGTCATCGACATCGCCGTCTCCGCGTCGGGGCTTCTGGAGTGCGACCGACGACTTGGAGTGTGCCAGAAACTGGATTGTGGCACCGGTTGACGACGCCTATCCGATGCGGGCGGCGAGGGTTGCTTCGTTACATGGCTTTCTGGAAGCCCCTGAGAATGGTGACATCTTGAGATGAACAGAAACTGGAAAAAGCCCCCCAAGCCACCGCCGGCACCCAAGCCGGCGGATCCGGATGCCCATGAGCTCAACGGAACCGTTGAGAGCATCGTGTACCGCAACGACGAGAACGGCTACACGGTCTGCCGCATCAAGCTCGACGATCAGGATCAGACCGCCACGCTCGTCGGCAACTGCTCGGCGATGTGGGAAGGCGAGAATGTCAAAGCCGACGGTGAGTGGATTCGCAACAAGCAGTTTGGCTACCAGTTCTCTGCCGAGAATATCACCTGCATCGCACCAACCTCCGCGAAGGGCATTGAGCGCTACCTTGCCAGCGGCATGATCCGAGGTATCGGCAAGGAGATCGCAGGCCGTCTCGTGCGACATTTTGGTGACCAGACTCTCCGCGTCATCGAGAAGGAATCGAGCCGACTGGAAGAAGTAGAGGGCATCGGGCACGTGCGCCGCAAGCGGATCAAGGAGTCATGGAATGAGCAGCGCGGCGTCCGCGACATCATGATCTTTCTGCAGGGGCACGGCATTGGCACCGCCCAGTCTGCACGCATCTACCGCGCGTACGGCCAGGAGGCCATCGCCCTGATTCGCAGCAATCCTTATCGGCTCTGCACCGATGTTTGGGGAATCGGGTTCAAGACCGCCGACAGTGTTGCCATGAGTCTTGGCATTCCGCCCCAATCGGAGATTCGAGCGCGCGCGGGCATCACCCATATTCTCCAGACGCTTACGGATGACGGCCATTGCTTCTGTACCGACGCAGAGCTACTCCTGCACGGCGAAGCTCTTCTTGAGATTCCGGTCGAGACGCTCACCGCAGGACTCGACCATGAACTGAACACAAAGCGACTGACCCGGGAAGAGAACCGCATCTACCTCACAGAGATCTACAGAGCTGAGGTGGCTGTGGCCAATCAGCTCCACAACCTTATGGATACCGGCCACAACTTCCGACCCATTGTCGCGGACAAGGCACTTCCGTGGGCAGCAAAACGCGTAAAGATTGACTTTGCTCCCAGCCAGACGGAAGCACTGAGCACGTCGCTCACCGAGAAGGTCTCGGTCATCACCGGTGGTCCTGGCGTTGGAAAGACAACCATTATTCATGCTCTCGTCGAGGTCTTCAAGGCGAGGAAGCTCACCGTCTGCCTAGCGGCCCCCACGGGACGTGCCGCGAAGCGCATGCAGGAGGCCACGCACCACGAAGCCAAGACCATGCACCGGCTTCTCAAGTTTCAGCCGCGAACGGGCAGCTTTGAGTTTGATGCGGAGAACCCGCTGCCAGCCCACGTCGTAATCCTCGACGAAGTCTCCATGATCGACATTCGTCTTATGCGGGATCTGCTCGTCGCCCTGCCTCCGACCGCACATCTTGTGCTTGTGGGAGATATTGACCAGCTTCCCAGTGTTGGGCCGGGCAATGTCCTGCGGGATATCATCAATTCGGGAGCCATTCCGTGCACCGCGCTCACCACGATTTTCCGGCAACAGAGGGGGGGCGACATCATTGAGAATGCCCACCGGGTCAACCGAGGCGAGTTCATAGAGCCCGCCGCCTCGGGCGATCTCTCCGATTTCTACTTCATAGAGGCCGAGACTCCTGACGAGGTCATAAGCTCAATGCTGCACCTGATCTCGGATCGAATTCCGAAGCGGTTTGGATTCAACCCCATGAGCGAAATCCAAGTGCTAACGCCCATGCGACGAAACCAGCTTGGGGCAGAGAATCTCAACGCCGTTCTACAACAGGCCCTCAACCCAAGCGGCCACCACATCGAGCGTTTCGGCCGGCACTACCGCAAGGGCGATCGTGTCATGCAGATCCGAAATAACTACGACAAGGAAGTCTATAACGGTGACATTGGACACATTAGTTTCGTCGTTGATGAAGCAAACGAGCTCACCGTTGATTTTGATGGGCGCCATGTGAAGTACGAGTTCTCAGAGCTTGATGAGCTCATCCACGCCTACGCGTGCTCCATCCACAAATCCCAAGGCAGCGAATACCCCGCCGTCGTCATACTGATCACCACACAGCACTTCAAGCTATTGCAGCGCAACCTCCTGTACACGGCCATCACGCGCGGCAAGAAACTCGTCTGCATTGTTGGTTCGCAGAAGGCCATCGGCATGGCCATCCGCAACAACGAGATCCAACAGCGGCGCACGAGCCTGCGTGAACGGATCAAGGAGCTGATCGGTTAGCCGCATCATGTGCCAAACCTAACCATCACAAGGCCTACCACCGTTGCTCGGAGAGCGGAGACCACTCCAGCACGCGCCACTCTCCGAGTGGCTAACGCAGCCTCGCCCATAGGGCAACTGCATTAAGGGGCATGCGCGCGGGGGGGGGCAGTAAACAGGATGTGGTTTCGTTGCATTTCTACTGTATTGAGGCAGCGCAACTCGCTAAGCTACGGCTATGAAATCAACATTCGAGATCATCGGTGGGGCGGCCAAGAAAGCTAGCGCTGACCTGCTGCTGATCGGGGGATATGCGCTTCAGGTCTATGGGTACGCGAGGCAAACGCTTGACGTTGACTGCTTAGTTGTTTCATCAGATGCTAACTCACTCCGTGAACTGCTCTGTCTTGAAACATATGCCCCAATCGCCGAGACGGGAAACTTCATTAGGTTCCAGAGCGACTCCGTCTATCTGATGGATATTGATATTCTGCTTGTCGATAGATCCACGATGCAGGCCATGCTAGCGGAGTCGAAGCCATGTCGACTACAGGGCGTTGACTTTCGGACTCCGAGCCTGCTGCATCTCATTGCACTGAAGCTCCATGCAATCGCCAACAATCCAAAGCGCCTGAATCGCGATCTTGCAGATGTTCAGAGTCTTCTCAGAATCAATGCTGATGAAGTCGATGTTGAGGGACTTGTGAGCATTGTGACCAAATTCGCTCCAGAAGGAGTGGCACAACAGCTATTGGAAGGACTAGGATGAAGCTACCATCGCTCCCCCAGTTCGAGGTCCCTGATCTGCCAAGCAAGGCGATCCCCCGTGACGTCTATGATGATTGGGTTACTTCGGGATATGCAGATGCAGTCAAAAGCGGTGCTGTAGACAACCACCGGGGCGACCCGCAGGCCAGGCCTGTGGACAAACGGTTTTCGTTCAGACAGTAGGCGCATGCGGAAGAAGTGATAGAGGACTCTTGCGCCCCTCTGTCTCCACATATTAGGAGCTCAGCCAAAGAACCAGGAGGAAAGACACCCCATGATGTTATCAACCGACAATGCCGTACTCGTTCTCATTGATGTTCAGGAGAAGCTCACGTCTGTCATGCACGATCGGGATGCTCTGGTAGAGAACCTAGTCAAACTGGTCAAGGGGGCACTGCTTCTCGGTATTCCAATCATTCGTTTCGAGCAGAATCCAGAGAAGATGGGCAAAACGATCTCGGAGCTTGATGCGCTCCTGCATGACGCTCCTCCCATCACCAAGATGAGTTTCGGTTGCTGTGGAGTGGACGGATTCGTGGATGATCTGTTTGCTATGCGCCGGAAACAAGTCCTGATCGCAGGTATCGAGACGCATGTCTGTGTCTATCAAACTGCTGTTGAGCTGATACGCGGAGGCTACTCGGTTGAAGTCGTTGTCGATGCCGTCTCCTCACGACGAGCAAGTGACAAAGAGGTGGGACTAGCCAAGATTCAGGCATGCGGAGCACACTCCGCAGGTTCAGGACAAGGGCACGTGACATCCGTAGAAACCGCCCTCTTCGAACTCATGCGCTCCGCAGAGCACCCAAATTTCAGGGATATGCTCAGAGTTGTGAAGTAGGGCAGACAGCCCTTTGTCTGAAGCGCTTGAGTACCGATGCATATCGGGCACAACATTGGGCATCCCGGTGCGTAGCACTGGGCTTACTTGTCCGCCTAAGGCGTGACTCCTTGCGTTCTTTGTGGTGAATTACTCCCATGCATAAAGTCTTGCTGATATTTGTGGACGGCCTCGGGATTGGCGATGATGATCCTACGACCAACCCCGTGAATGAATCGGTCTGCCCACACCTGCTTGCAGCCTTTGGCGAACACGCCAAACCCATTGATGCCCGCCTCGGTGTGCCCGGCACTCCGCAGAGCGCAACCGGACAGACATCCCTTCTCACAGGAATCAATGCTCAGGAAACGCTAGGGCGCCATGTAGAAGGATTTCCCGGACCACAACTGCAAGAGATCATCCGCGAAAGCAGCATATTCGAGAAGCTCAACCAACGTGGGCTCACATCGACCTTTGCCAATGGCTACCTGGCACATTCCGTAGAAGATGTTCACGCCATGCGGCACAAGTCTGTCACCACGGTGGCAACACTGGCCGCATTCGGTGATGTCCGAAGGCGGCATATTCTCGAACAGCGCGAGGCCGTAAGTCACGACGTAACACGCGAGACCGGCGCATCACGTGGCTATACAGGAGAGCTGATTTCCCCCGAAGAGGGAGCAAAAGATCTGATGGGGATTGCAGCCGCACACCACTTCACCCTCTTTGAGTTCTTTCAAACCGATCATGCAGGACACTCCGGAGACCGAGATCAAGCTGAAGGTGTCTTGAAGAAACTGGACCGCTTTCTCAAGACTGTTCTTCTTGAAGCGAAACAGAGTGGCATTCTTGTCATACTTACAAG